>JAVZPT010000001.1:0-48040 GCA_038881455.1 Candidatus Micrarchaeaceae archaeon
AGGCATTTCAGAGGTTCTGGGTTTATCGCATGTTGCAGTCATATATGGGTTGGCTGCAAAGTTTTAGTGAATAGTATTCGTTGTACCGAAAGAAAATACCTATTCAACAAAGCATTCAACAAAGCAATATTAAAATGTTTGTTTGCTAATATGTTTGCATTTAAAGGATAAGCTCGCAAGGTGCATGCTTTGGGTAGCATACCTAGAAAATGGAAGAAGAAAGGCCGTATGCGCTGGAAATGGCTTAAAAAAAGAAGGAAGCGCATAAGAAGGGCACAGAAGAGGAGAGTAGGCAAGCTCTGACGCTTATGCTGATAATAGGCTTGGACCTTGCGGGCAGCGAGCTGAGGCCAACAGGCTTTTGCAAACTTTCCGTAAAGGGCAGCGTTTCAGAAGCGACTACGAAGGTGCTTTACAGCAACTCCGAGATACTTGACGAGCTTCTAGCACTTGAGCCAAAGCCTGGCGTTGTCAGCATAGACGCGCCGCTTTCGATTCCGAAAGGCAGGCGCAGCATAAGCGATAGGCGCGGACCGCACTTCAGGGCTTGCGACCTAGAGCTTATGTCGATGCATATAAAGTTCTTCCCCATTACTCTTGGCCCGATGCGCATGCTTACAAAAAGGGGCATGCTGCTCAAGGAAAAGCTAGAAAAGCTGGGCTTGCGAGTAATAGAGAGCTTCCCTGGCGGCGCGCAGGACCTTCTTGGCATTCCGCGAAAGCAAGAGGGTCTGGCAAGGCTTAGACGCGAACTTGTAAGAATGGGCATTGAAGGCATAGGCGTTCATGCGACAGGCGATGAGCTAGACGCAGCAACATGCGCGCTTATCGGCAAGTACTATTTGGAAGGCAATTACATTAGCCTAGGCAACAGAGAAGAAGGCTTGCTTATAATGCCCATGCCAAAGCCACCAAGAGCCAGCACTAAAGGCTAAAGGCTAAACGTTGGCAATTGTGCGCTTCTGGTACCTGCCACGCAGTTCTACCTCCTTAAGCTTTCTGAGCACTTCGCTGCTCCTTTCAAATTCAGAATAGCCTTCAATAAAGCTTGCGTACTGCTCCCTGCTTATAGACCTTTTCATTAGCAATACGTCTAATGCAAACTCTTCAGCATCTTTGGAAAGCGAAGCAAGTCCGAAATCTATTGTGAATATGGCTCCGTTGTGCACTAGCAGGTTTGCTGGTGTAAAGTCGCCGTGCGCTATGCCGGCTCTGTGTAGCGCTGCAAGCTGCTTGCCTGCAAGCCTGAACAGGACAGGCCATGCCTCTTTCAGCATGTCGCGCAACGGCGTGCCCTCAAGCATTTGCATGTATATGCTGTATTTTCCGCGTGCTACCACTGCCGGCACAGCAGCGCCCAAAGACCTAGCAAGCAGCATTAGCTTTGCCTCTCTTTTTGTCCTGCTTGCCCTTATGAACGTGTCAAGCACCTCTTCCCTGTATGCTTTTCTTTTTCTCTCTTTTACAACCAGGTCTGTGCCTAAAATGCGCACCGAGTAAATTACAGCTTCAGCGCCTTCACTAAGCTTTATTGCCATACCATTGCCTCCTCTATTCTGTAGCGCTGCTCTACACTTGCACCATCTACAGGCACAGCGTATCCGTGCTCTGCGGCCTTTCCTGCAACATACGCAATCATTGCCCCGTTGTCTGCGTTGTACTCGTTTGGCGCGTAGCCAAACTTTGCACCGTGCTCTTTTGAAAGCAAGCCAAGCATCTGCCTTAGCCTATCGCTCTGCGCAACGCCTCCACAGACGCAAAGTTCCTTGCTATTTGTCAGCAATAAGGCCCGTTCAGCAGCTTCGCATATCATGGCAAACGCCGTTTCCTGCAAAGAATAGCAAATGTCTTCAATTGATGCTTTGCCTATCTGCTTCTTCGCGTGCGTGAGCAGGCCGGTAAATGTGAAGTCCATGCCCTTCACAGTATAGGGCATTTCTATGTAATTGCCACGCTTTGCTAGCTTCGCCACAGTGGAGCCCCATGCAGGCACTAGGTGCGCAGCTCGGGCGAAGCTGTCAAGCATATTACCTACTCCGATATCGAACGTCTCGCCAAGCACAGAATAGTGCGAACCTGAAAGCTTCAGAATCTGTGAATTGCCTCCGCTGACGTAGACTGCGATGGGATCGCTCAGCTTTGCGTGCGCTTTTGCTATCTCGATGTGCGCAACAGCATGGTTTACAGGCACAAGCGGAACATTAAGCGCATAGGCGAGCGCCTTAGCGGAGAGCATGCCTATCTGCAGGCACGTGCCTATTCCTGGACCTTTTGTATAGCCAACGCAACCTATGTCTTCTGGTTTTACACCTGCGCTGTGCAATGCCCTGCGTATAACCTTTGCTGCGTTCTTGGAATGAAATTCGGAGACCTCTGCCGGAATCATGCCTGTGCCGCGTACATTATACATTTCTTTTTCGTTTGCGAGAATTTTTTGACTGGTCGTATCGAAAATGCCGACTCCAAAGGTGTGCGCGCTGCTCTCTATCCCGATAACGATCACGTGTTCACCCTACCATAAGGCAAGAAGCGCACGCTTACTCTAGACTGCATGTTTACAATATGGTGTTGCTATTTTAAAATTATAAAATGTTGCATGCCTGACCTTTCTGCTGGCGCAAGAAACAGATTAGGATCTGCGCGCTGAAGCTTTTACAATCGCTGGAAAGCCTGTTTTGTTATGCGCACACGATTTTGCTTAATTATTGCTTCTCTACATTATACTTTATCAGCTTGTTGCTGCTTGGAGAATCAAAGTAAAATTCAGCCCTAAACCTTTTCTCGTTGAAAAGCAGAGGAAGCCACAGCCTGTCGGCTTCTGAATGCACAGAGAACGCGTCGTGAGCACTAAGCCACGCTATGCTTACAGAATCCTTCTTTTTGCCTGAAAATTCCCTTGAGTACAAGACAAAAACAAGCTCGTTTTCTATGCTAGCCTGCTCGTAGACTATGAAAAGCTCTCCGAGGAGTACGAGCGAGTCCAGCACAAGCCCCGTAAGCTCGTACACCTTTCTTGCTGCTGCTTGCTTTGGGCTCTCGCCGGAGCTTATCTTGTCGCCTATTGCGCTCCAGCCGTTGCTGCCCTTGAGCATCAAAACCTCGCTGCCGTTTGACACGTAGCACAGGAAGGACCTTTTTGTAGTCGCTACTGCGCTGCCTCTTTTAATGCTCGTTGCAAGCTCGCCTTTGGTCCTTGCCGTGATACGCTTTGGTTTAACCGCGTACACAGAATCACTTGTTTTTAAGAATGAATTCAGCGAGCCTATCTTTAACCTTTTCTTTGTTTTTGTTGTGCTCCTCTACAAACCTTATTACCTTCTTGACAAGGTCTTCCTTGTGCTCCCCTGCAAGCAAGGTGCCGTTGCGCTCGCCATCGAAAATTGCCTCTAGCTTCGCATCATCAGGCTCAAACAAAAACTTGTTGTACTGGCACACAGAGCAAATATCAGGATTTCCGCCATACTTGTGCTGCAGCTCTGCTGTCGCTTGTTGGCCTGTAAACGCATTCATCACCTTTTTTCTTATTGCCTCTTTGGAGTCTGACAGATAGATCGTATCGTTTGGATTGCTTGCAGACATCTTAGGCGTTCCGCTAAGGCCCGGAAGGAACTTTGAATGCAGTATCGCAGGCTTGTAGTAGCCAAGCTTTGGAAGCACGTCGCGCGATATTCTGAAGTGAACGTCTTGGTCGACGCCAAGCGGTATAAGGCACGGAACGTTCTTTCCTTCTTCTGCAGACTTGAGCATTGCAGGAACAGCCTGCATGCTTGTATAGAATATGCTTCCAACGTTATTCTGGTTGGTAAAGCCGAAGGCATCTTTTATCATGGAAAAGGTTATGTGCTTTGCAATTCTCACAGCATACTTATAAAGCGTTCCGGCGTATTCTGTATCAAGAAAAATCTTCGTTTTCTTCGGATCAAAGCCTAGTGCCGCTATATCTAGCGCATCTTCGTAGGCAAGGTTGTGAACCTCTTCGAAGCTTTTATCGCGTATCAGCGCCTTTTCCTCATCAGGTATTTGTATGTACACTTCGGCTCCAAACCGCTCTTGAAGCCACCTTGTCAGCATGAAAGGAATCATATGGCCTATAGTCATGTGCCCTGACGGCGCAATGCCGGTATATACGTAAAACCTGTTTCCTTTCTCATATTCGTCAAGAAGCCAGCCCAAGTCCCTTTGCGCAAAAAATACGCCGCGCTTCAGCAGAAAGTGGAGCTCGCCACCTGCAAGGTCCCTAAGCCTTTCTAGAAGCGCGCCGCTTATGGGCGTTATTCCAAATTCCCTTACGAGCTTGTCGTAGTCAACTGAACCCTTTACTTCATACGGCGTTACCTTGAACTCTTCGCGCATGCAATCAGCATTTTTGCTTCTCATTAATGTTTTAAATATTCTGTGCACAGCGTGCAAAGCCAACAGGCGCAGTTGCCAACAAGGTCAAGTATTTAAATATTGCAATGCATATGTATTACGGTTCTATGCCCAATAGGTCCGTATTGAACAAATACGCCCTATTCGCCTCGGAGGTTCAGAAAGTAAGGAGGAAGAAGGAGCTTACAAAGTCAGACTTGGAGATTGTAGAAAAGGCGAGGCTTTTCGCGCTGCTTTCTTCAAACCATTCTTGGCACGTTTATAGATTCCTGCACGGCGACACACTTGACAAGGAAGCCATAGCCAACGAGACTAGGAACGCAATAAACGAAAACTGGAAAGACATAAGCGAAGACGAGATGCACGAGGTCATAACATCGCAGATAAGCGAAAGCACTTTCTCTATGCTGCTCATGTCTATGCCGTTGAGCCAGGAGGAGCGGAAGCGGTACCAAGAACTTCTGCCAAGGCTCAAGGAAGAGTTCGCGAACGGAATGGAGCCGATTAAGCGAGAAGAAGAGGCCTGAACCTTTTCCTTGAATTCTGCGTAAGCACTCGTTTATAAAAGTGAGCGGGAACCATATTCTTCGGCTAGGTGCTGAGAGCGAACCGCAGAAACGCGTATAAGATTTAAGATGCATGAAAATATGACTGTCATGAAAACTGCACATAAATACCGCGCATATCCTTCAATGGATCAGAAGGCAAAATTAGACAGTCAAATGTTCCTCGCAAAAATTCTCAACGCTCTTCTTCTTGAAAAATCAAAAGCGTATTACAAAGAAACAGGGAAGGCGCTCACTGAGTACAGAACTAACTTCTGGATATGTGATAAATGTGTGGTGTCAAAAGACAGAACAAATGCATCGATGAATATGCTCAGGCGCGGAATAAGCGCAAGAGCTACCGAAGGGCATTCGGGAAGTCAAGCCTGTGGAGACAACGCAAGGCCTTCCGCAACTGAGGCAGTTGCCGGCGAAGCAGGGACTATACTGGTGCATCATGGCAATCAATCAAGCCACCCTGGAAGCTTCCAACCTTAAGTTGGGAGAGGGTGTCACATTTGCTAGTATGAAGTATTAGCGGGCATGTGGCGCAACTTGGACAGCGCGCCCGGCTTCGGACCGGGTGGTTGCGGGTTCAAATCCCGTCATGCCCGGATTCTGCTTGGCAAGCAATTTTAGGCATTTAGGGCTCACTACGCTATGTATTTAATCTTTGCATTGCATGTATATCGTGGCAGAGCGAAGAAACAAGGCTGAAGAGCTTAAACGACAGTCCAATCTTTACTTAACAATAATAATGCGCTACAAGGACTACATAGAACAAGAAGAAAACATGAGCGTCGCAATGCTGCCGATGCTTGTGACGCCCGAGGATCCTGCAATTCTTGCTTTTGCGGAAGACATAAAGGCAGGTTTCGGCAACTACTCGTTTGAAAGTAACTTTGTTGCCGCGGCAACGCGCGCGCATGAATTTGTAACGAACAAGATAACTACTGTTTCTTTGCCTGTTCAGTTCTGGCTTAAGCCTAGCGAAACCCTTGCTGCACGGGCAGGAGACGTTCTAGACAAGGCGACTCTGCTGTGCAGCGTTATGATAGCCCTAGGCAATCTTTCAACTAAGATAATAGCTGTTTCGAACGACTCCTCTATGCGCACAGGCGTATATTGCGAGTTCGCTGGCGGGCTCCTCTACTTTGACCTGCAAAATGGCATCCGCACATTCAGCAGCAAAGAAGAACTTGAAAAAGAGATAGGCGTAAGCAAAGGAAGCGAAGTTACTGCTTACGAATTCAACAACACGATGTATAACGACCTGCTATGACGCTGGAGCGCACTGCTTTGCGCAAACAACCGCATGGATAATAATTTATTTTTGTTGCTTGTATTATGCACGGTACAATGTACGGCTTTAATTTTGATGCTTCTGCTAATATTCAAAACGACAGCCTTTCGGCCACTGAAGAGCTTTTCAAGCCGCGCATTGCTGTTGTAGGCGTTGGCGGCGGAGGCAACAACACTGTGCAGAGGCTAAGCTCAATGGACATAAAAGGAGCTAGCCTGTTTGCTTTCAACACTGATGCTAAGCACCTAGGCATGCTAAACAACAACATAACAAAGCTAATACTGGGAAAAGAGCTCACGCATGGGCTTGGCGCCGGCGGTTTTCCAGAGATAGGCGAAAAGGCCGCAGAGCTGAGCAGGAACGAGGTGGCTTTGCTTATAAGGGACGCGAACCTTGTGTTCCTTACCGCAGGCATGGGCGGAGGCACTGGCACAGGCGCTGCGCCGGTGGTCGCAAGGTCTGCTAAGGAAGCTGGTGCTATAGTTATAGGCATAGTAACCATGCCATTCTCGCTAGAACGTGTAAGGCTTGAAACAGCGAAGAAGGGTGTTGAAAAGCTTAGGGAAAACGTAGATACGCTCGTTGTTATAGACAACCAGAGGCTTGTTGATCTTTACCCCAACTTGCCCATAGAGAAAACGTTCATGCTTGCAGATGAGATAGCGGCAAAGGCAGTAAGGGGCATATCTGAGACGATAACGCAGCCGAGCCTGATAAACCTTGACTTCGCAGACGTGCGCAGCATAATGTCTGCAGGCGGGCTTGCTATGATAAGCGTTGGCGAAGGGCACGGTTCTAACAAAGTTAGCGAAGTTGTTGAGAACACGCTAAAGAACAAGCTCCTTGATGTCGACTATTCAGGCGCAACCGGCGTTTTGATCCATATTATAGGCGGTCCCGACCTCACGCTTGGGGAGGCGAACGAAATAGGCACAAAGCTCACAGAGCGCATATCGCCTAATGCGAACGTCACTTGGGGCGCAAGGCTTGACGATACCTACGAAGGAAAGGTTGAAATAATAGCGATTTTTACTGGCGTATCTGGCGCTTCTGTAATTGGCAAGAAAGAAGAGCGCCAGGGCCTTGGACTAGATTCATTGTAACGCATCGAGGCTGGGCTTTAGCGGCATAGCCCTTGATGCACGCGCAGATTTTGATTCTGACTCTGCCTCTACAATAACCTCACACGCCAGGACGCTGCTTATGTAATCTGCTGCGTCTCTGAATGATTCTAGCTCTTCTGATTTCGAAACGCTTACAGGCACCAACGCTGCGCGTTTCTTTGAAATCTGCTCCAAGTACCTTTCTGCAGCTGCTTTGTCTACTTTGCTGCCTGCTATTGACTCGAGAGCCTTTGCGCTGTCTTTTGTTTCGGCAAAAGCATTGCCTAGCGCGCGTTTCCAGTCTTCGGCAATTATTATGCGAACGCCCTTCGCCTGCTTGCCTGACTTTCTTGCAATCAATGCCAAAACCTCCTTTGCGTCCTCTATTGTTGAGTCTATTGCTTCTTCGAGAGCTTCAACCTTTGCGTTTGCAAGCCCCTCTTTTGGCTCAGGCCATTTCTCTACTGATGCAAACGTCTGGTTGCCGAGCAGATGCCACAGCTCCTCGGCAAAGTGTGGCGCAACCGGCTGCAGCATCAGCGCCACATTGGCTATAAATTCTTTTACCACTATTCCGTTTTTTCCGCCCCTTGCAAAATAGCGTTTAAGCTCTATTATGCTGTTGTAAAATATGTGCATGTACGCTTCCCTGGGCTCAAGCATTTCCATTGCCCCCGTGGCTGCTTTTATCTTTGCGCTGAGCCTAGAGTAGAGCCAGTAGTCTATTTGCCTGAGCGCGCCCGATTCAAGCGCATCTGAATTGAGCAGCGTCTCGTGCAAGTAGCTTAGCCTTTCCTGTATGCCGTGCACAGCTGCTACTGAAAAGTTTGCGTCGTTGTAAAGGTCGGTCCCAGCAACCAGGTTTATGCGAAGCGGATCGATGCCGAACTTCTCAGCGCCATCTGTAAGTGGCACTATGTTGCCAAGGCTCTTGCTCATCTTTTCGCCCTCGCTGAGCAGCATGCCGTTAGTTACGATTTGCTTTGGCCAGTACTTTTTGTCAAACACCGCTACATGGTTGAATATGTACATTGTAAGGTGGTTTGGAATAAGCTCTATTGCCGAGTGGTTTGACGTTTCTGCATACCAGTATTCAAAAGACTCCCTGCACTTGCGCAAAAGTTCATAGTCGATTCCTGTGCTTTTTGATACATCATCGGCTGTGCCTTTTCCAAGGAACACGAAATCGAACAGCTCTGGCTTTAGCGCAGACTCCTGAACGCGCCTCAACAGATGCGAAACGGTATAAAAGGCAGGGTATATAGTGGAATCAGAAAGCGACTCTATTATGTACCTGTTGTCTAGCGGGAACTTTGTACCCAGACCTTGCATCCTTGCCACTGCCCTTAGGTTTATCCAGTCAATCGCATAAGCAAATGCAGCAGCGCTTTCCTTGGGCATTAGCCGCATGCTCTTAATGTGCTCCTTTACCTGTTGCTTCCACTGCTCGTCGCCATAATTCAAGAACCACTGGTCTTCTACAACCTTTACTACTATTTCGGCGCCGCATCTGCAAAACACAGGCGCATTTGAAAGACCGTAAATCTTTACTGCGTTTCCGTCGCTTACGAGCTTTGACCTTACCTTTTCCCTTGCCTCTGGCTCGGTCATGCCCTCATAATCGCCAACAGCCATTAATCCATACCTTGACTCTTCCTTATACTCGAGTTTCGTGGCCTCCTCTATTGCCTCTTCATCAGAATCTGCGCTAAGGCCCAAAGCCTCAAGGTACGCCTTTGCGAGCTCTCTTGGCTCTGGCTTTAAGGCACTTGCCTTGCTGCCTGTGGCTTTGCTGAAATCTATGTAAAGGACTGGTATGGGCTCTGGTACAGTAACGCCAGCGCGTCTGAGGCGCTCAAGCGCCGCATAGTCAAATGGTGCGTGGGCAGGAACACTCATTACAATACCAGTACCAACGCCGGGCTTTACGAAGAAGCCAGCGTATATTGGCAGCTTTGCGTTTGTAATGGGATTTATGCACGTCTTTTCAGCCAGCTCTCTGCCGCTTATCTCCTTCAGAACCTGTACCTTCATCTGATAGCCAAGAATTTCTGCGCTGGCTTTTGAAATGTAGCACTGCTTTCCAGTGGACTCTATGCTACAAAGCACGTATGCAGAATCTTTGTTGATAAATATGTTTGTGGCGCCAAAAATCGTCTCAGGCCTGTATGTCGCGCATAACACGTATGCATCTTCACCGTCAACTTTGAAGGCAATGGCAGTTTCTTCTTCTATCTCTGGCTCAACTCCGTGCTTGGTATCGTGCATGCCAACGGCGTTATTTTCGTTTGGACACCAGCCTACTGGATGCCTGCCCTGCACAAGCAGGTGTTTGCTGTTTAGTATGCCGAATTGCCACTCCACGAACCTGCTGAAGAATGGTTCTGTTGAGACAAATTTCCTCCTAAAGTCTATGCTGAGGCCTGACCTCACGAAGTTCTCTTCGTCGTACTTTACGAAATACTCGGCAATGTACTCTGGATCAGACATCTTTGCAATTTCGGAATCTGGAATATGGAACATTTTAAGCTCGCCGATTATCTCTTGGTCGTTATTCTTTATGCGCTTTGCAAAGGCAAGCACAGGCGTTCCGGTAGCGTGAAAGCCCATCGGGAAAAGCACGTTATAGCCGCGCATTCGCTTATACCTTGCAAGCATGTCTGCAATTCCATAAGTGCGCAAGTGGCCTATATGCAAAGGCGTGTTTACATAGGGGAAAGCAGCATAGACCATGAACTGCGGCTTTTCGCCTGGCTCTGCTTCAAATATTTTAGCGTCAGCCCACGCTTGCTGCCACTTCTTTTCTATTTCGCTGAAGTTTAGGATTGCCATGATTGTTTTAATCGAATAAAGGATATAAATCGATGTCTGTTGTGCACGGTGCCACGTCTGCAGCGGATATGACGTGCGGCTGCGCTTGGCTCCGGAAAGGCTTAAATACCTTATCGAATAATAGATATCGAATAAACGATAATATGGATGAAACTTTTAGCAAAACTTTTGTCAAAGGAAAGCGCGGCCTGCTCAGACCCATTGTAATCTCAATTCTGAGGCATGGGCCTAAGAACGGCGAAGAAATAATGGAAGAGATAGAGAGCATAAGCTTTGGGCTGTGGCATCCAAGCCCGGGCTCTTTGTACCCTTTGCTGGGCGAGCTTTACAAAGAAGGCACGATAAGCAAAGGAGAAGATGGAAGATATTCGCTTACTGAGAGCGGCAAGAAGATAATTTACCCTTGGGAAGGCCGCTACTATGCAAAAGGCCATAGCCTAGAAGGCATCATTAACGAGCTAAACGGCTATGTCTCTTATCTGGAAGACATCAATAGTGAAAGCGCCGAGCAGCTGAAAAAGCACAGGGAAGAAATACGCAAGATAGTGAAAAGGCTTGGAAGGCTGGCCAAGTAATTTCCACAGTGATACAATGGAGTATGCAATAACCCTAGAAAGGGTTACAAAAGCATTTGGCAACTTCATCGCAGTAAACGATGTGAGCCTCAAGATAGAAAAAGGGGAGATTTTTGGGTTGCTCGGGCCCAACGGCGCAGGCAAGAGCACAACGATAAGCATGATACTGGGGCTTGCAGGCCCGACAAAGGGAAAGATCTTTGTAGAAGGAAAAGACATAAGCACACATTCGATTGAAGCAAAGCGAGACATAGGGCTTGTGCTCCAGGAAACAATAGTGGAGCCAGAGCTTACAGCAGAGCAGAATCTACGGCTCTTTGCAAGGCTTTATCATGTGCCAGAAAGCAAAATAGGCAAGCAGATAGACTCTGCGCTAGAACTCGCCGGCCTTACGCAGTTCAGAAAGGCATATGTGGGTACGTTCTCTGGAGGCATGAAACGCAGGCTAGAAACGGTAAAATCACTCATACACGAACCCCAAATACTTGTTTTAGATGAGCCAACCACTGGGCTAGACGTCCAGAGCAGGAACAAGGTATGGGACATTATAAGGCAGATAAACAAGGAAAAGGGCATAACCATACTGATGACAACGCAATACCTTGAAGAAGCAGACGAAATATGCAACCGCATAGCCATAATGGACCATGGAAAAGTAATAGCGCTTGGAACACCCACAGAGCTTAAACACAGCATCGGCAAAGGCAGCATGCTGGAAGTCGCTGCAGACAGGTCAAAATTAGAAGCAATATATGAGATAGTCAAGAAGGTAACTGGGCAAACGCCCAGCGTGTTAGGTGACAGGGTTGTTGCTTCTTTAAGCGCTTCGGAATCGGTAAAGAAGGTGGAACAGGTAATGACTGCGCTCTCTGCAAAGAAAATAGAAGTAAACGGAATAAACATGCACGAGCCTACGCTGGACGACGTGTTCATAAAGCTTACTGGCGCATCGCTGCGCGATACCACTAGCGAAAGCGCAGAATCGGCAAGGTCTGCGCTGATTCGCAGGGGAAGATAGCATGCGTGGTGACTAAGTGAGCCTGCTTGGCGACGCGTATAACTTATACATGCGCGACATGCTGATCTTCAAGAAGAACTGGAAGACAAGCATAGCCAGGTCTATAATCTTTCCTGTAGTGCTTATACTTCTGCTAGGCAACCTTGGCACGAGCATAAACCATGCGCCTATTGCAGTAGTTAACCTTGCCGGCAACCCAAAAGCAATAAGCTTTGTAAACTATCTAAACAGCCAAAACGCATTAAGCATATATGCAATGACCAATCAGCAGCAGGCGATGCAACTACTTAGCGATGGCGATGTGACTTCTGTATTAGTATTGCCACAAAACTTCGGCAGCGCAGATGGCAATACAGTATACATATACACTGACGTTTCCTCGCCAATATCTTCACAAGAAGCAGATGCGGCAATAGAACAAGCAGCAGCGCAGTTTGGCGCCAAGGCAAGCGTGCAAAGCACAGGAGTAAGCACGCAGACAAACTACGTATACGGCGCAAGCAGCAGCTACAAGACATTCCTCATAGCAGGCATAGTTGTGATGGTTGCTGCATTCGGCTCCATATACAGCGGCGGCTTCACGCTCATAACCGACAGGCAGTTGGGCAGTCTTAAGGCTTTCATGGCAACTCCCATACACAGGCTATCAATACTTCTTGGCAAAATGGCATACGGCATATCGCAATCGATGATAAGTGGGCTTCTTGCGCTTGCCATCGGGTTGGCATACGGCGGCACAATAGCAGCAGGCGCAATTGGCATACTGCCAATTATCTGGTTTGCATTATTAAGCGCAATAGGCTTCAGTGGCGTAGCTACGGCGCTTGGAACAAGGATAAACAAGATTGAGGTGTACTCGCTTATAGGCATGGCCATAACGCTGCCATTGTGGATCCTTTCCGGCGCTTTCACTCCAACGAGCACTCTGCCTAGTTTCATGCGGCCTTTCAGCACATACAACCCAATGACATATTCTATAGATGCTGTGAGGGACGTAATGCTTAAGGGCTTCTTGCCCATGTCTGCCTTTATACTTTATTCTGCAATTCTTATAGGCTTCGGGGTTGCTACTGTTACTATAAGCCTGCTTCTGTTTAGAAAAGCAAGTCCGGTGTAAACATGAAAGTGGAGAAAATTGGGAAAACATATGTTTTGATTGTGGCATTGCTCTTTTCTGTTGCTTTGCTTCCGGGCCATGCGAATGCGCAAGTAGACGGTGCGCTTTCCCTGGCGAACCTCGCTGTAGAGCCAAATCCAGTGATTGCTGGTCAGAACGCAAGCATAGTGTTCAGGCTTTACAACTCCTACGATAATGCACTCGAGAACATAAACATGCAGCTTCAAGGTGCATACCCGCTGCTTAATTTCTCACCGTACGGAACTTATGAGATAAGCACACTTGGCGAGGGCCTTAGCCCTGGGTTCTACACATACACACTGCACATACCTAACACAACCCCAGAAGGCACGTATACGCTTAGCGTTGTTACTACTTATGAGACTACGCCACCAACAGCAATAGGCAAGGAAGTTGGCTCTTCTGTTATGCCAATTACACTCTATGTTTACAACAGACCGAGCATAACCATAAACCTATTGCCAAGCGAAATAATACCAGGCAGCACAGTCTCTGCAGCTGTTTCAATAGCAAATTCTGGCTATGGCACGGCAAGGAACGTTTCTATTGAGCTACTCAACAGCACAGGATTCGAGGTTGTGGGCACAAAGGCATTCAACATAGGCACACTGCAAGCGGGCCAGGCAGTTGAAGAGCAAGCAAGCTACTATGTCAGCAGCAACGCCAGCACGGGGCAGCATGAGCTACAATTCTTTGTTACGTACACAACAGACACAAACAAAACCTATGGCTTTATTGAGAATGCAAGCGTCGCGGTCGTTGCGCCAAGCCCAGAAATAAAGGTAAGTGTTGCAGGAGCGGTTCCTGAAACGCTTTACAATGGGTACAACCAAACGCTTGACCTGCTCATACAGAACATTGGCGGCGGCATCGCTAAGAATGTAAGCGTAGAAATAGGCCCGGGCGTAGGTACACAGGTAATAAGCTCTGCAAACCACTTTTTCTTTGGCACGCTTGCTCCTGGCAGCGGCGAAAGCGAGCAGGTTCTAATATCAGCAAACTACAACGCGAGCAACGCAAGCATAGTTGCATATGCAGATTATTATTCTGCCAATTATGCGAAAAAGTACAGCGCCGAGGAACCTATTGGCCTTGTGCTTGCTCCTTCGGCACAGTTTGAAGCAATTTCAGAATTCTCCAAGCTCGCGCCTGGTGCAACAGACGTTCCGCTTACTTTTCTTGTAAAGAACAATGGCGACGAAGAGGCGACTGCTGTGCAATTAAGTCTTCAAAGCACATACCCAATAACCCCAGTAGAAAGCACATATTACATAAGCAGCATAGCTCCGGGTGGCACAGCAAACGTGACTTTTCTTGTAAGTGCAGACACGCAGGCAGTGCCTGGCAATTACCCGGTTACGATTTACGAGCAGTGGAAACAGCCAAACGGAGCGGTGAACCAAGAGTATTATGGCACAACAAATTATTTCGCTAAGGTAAGCGCTTACAGCGGAGGAAGCGGATATGCAGACGGCATAGTAATTGCAATAATAATAGTAATAGTCGTTGTGGCATATGCTGCTAGAAGCAGAAGAAGGCATAAGAAGAAATAGCCCAGAATAAACGGCCTAAATGGCTATGAAATGCGGATGTGGCTTGCAAGTCTGCCGCCGTTTTCGCTTAGCCAGCGCTTTGCCTGCTCGTAATCTGGCATAGCCGCAGAGACTAGCATCCAAAAAGCACGCGAGTGATTATGCTCCTTAAGGTGCGCAAGCTCGTGCAGCACGACGTAGTCGAGTATCGGGTCTGGCGCAAATAGTAGCAGAAAATTAAGCGATATGCGCTTTTGACGCGTGTTGCAGCTTCCCCATCTTGTGCGCGAGTATGTTACAGAAATTTTGCTTAACTCAACATTGAAAGTCTTGCTGTTTAAACGCTTAACGCGCTCTGCCAGTTCTTGATGCACTGCGGCGGAAATAGCCCTTCGGCAAAGCCTACGTACTTGCCTTTTCCTTTCCTGTTCAGAAGCGCAGCAAGACAGGCTAAGCAGTATTTCGTTGCCGCATATGCTTGCTGTTGACGACTTCCTACTTGTGTTGGCTATGCGTATTGTCAGCTTTTTACCAAGCACACTTAAAGATTGACCATTATAAAACTCGGGCTCTTCCTGTGCTTCTAGCGCGTATGGGTTCTTTTCAAGTTTCATGATTATTTTTTGCTTTAGCTCAAGGAAAATTCTGTTCGATTCGGGCTCTTTCAGAAAAGAAGGAATGCGTATCTTTATCAGATTTCCGTAAACTGTTGCTGTGGCAGTAGTGCCTGCCTTGCGAAGAAGCACCACTTCGAATTTCCTTCCATAAATCTCTACACATTCGACCATAAAACGACTTTTGGCGCGGCGCGCTGACGAGCTTAACTTGTATGCTATGATATATAAACTTTGCAGAAAAATAGTATTATGGCGCTTTCAACGCCTGCCCAGCAGGCAGGCATACTGAGTTTCTACGATGCACCAGAAAAGGGGCCGCACATAACTATAAAGCTGCTTCTGATATGCGTGCTTGTATTTACGCTGCTTGTGATTGTACTGGACCACGTTGTTGCAGTATAGCAAAAAGCCAGGCACAGAAACTGTTCATGTGAACGCGGTAGGTCTAAGATACAAGCGCAAAAACGTCTTTCCTGTTTTCAGTAACGTCTCCTTGCTCGGCCATGATGTAAAGCACTCCCCTTAGCGCGTCAGGGTCCGTAGCCATTGCGCTTGAAAGCTCAGCGATAGTCTTAGGGCCACTGTTAAGCTCCTTTGCAGCCCTGGCACTGTTTTTCTCAAAAAAGCTCCTAAGCATTATGTAGTATTTCTTGTTGAAGGCGCGCACGCCGATTACTTGGCCTTGCCTTATGCTCTCAGATATTGCAAGCGACAGCGCGGCTGCCTCTGCTTCTGTGCCTATAATCACGTAGCCGTTCTTTTCTAGCGCATTCACGTCTTTGTTTTCTATTTTGGGCTTTTGCAGAGAAGTTTCGACTTCTCCCCATGCACGCGCTTGGTCCACCTCTTCATGCCGCTCCTGCTGCGCCTGCTTCTTCCGCATCAGAAAGTTATCATAAACATTCTTTGATATGCTGTAAAGCCTTTCCTTTCTTCTTTCATCATTGAACAAAGCAACAAGCTTTCGCTCTATAAGCTTGTTTAGAACGCGCTTTTCAGAATCGCTAAGCAACTTGCTAACATTGGCCTCGGTCCTTACCGGGTAGCGCAGAGTGTCAAGCTTCTTGAGAACCGCAAGCTCATCGGGCGATATTTCTACTTTGGCGCTTCTTGCGGCGTTATAAGCAGAGCCAGTTATTAGTGAAGCAATGTCTGCTTTCTTGGCGAATAGGAAAGCCGTATTGTTGAACTTGAAGAAATCGACCTCGTCATCCTGGCTTATGTGCAGTTGCTCGACTACTTCATAGGGTATGTAAAGCAAGTACTTGTTGTTTCTTTTAAAGACCTTTACCGTTGAAACACCACGCGCTTTATTAAACGTTTTCTGCTCACTTATTAACATTAGGAATAGGCATGCAAGACTTAAAATGGTTTGCAAGCTTTACCAAATCCGCACTTGATTCAAAGGACGTGAAAGCAATAGAGCTTAACGCAGAGGCGATGGGCATAGGGGCAGCGCAGCTAATGGAGAACGCTGGCGCTTCGGTGAAAAACTTCGTTGACAAAAAGTTTGCAAAATCAAAAAACATCCTGGTTCTGTGCGGCACAGGTAACAACGGCGGCACAGGCTTCGTAGCGGCAAGGCACCTTGAAGCAAAACACAACGTGACTGTGGCGATACTTGGCAGCGCTGCAGAGATAAAATCTTTTGGCTCGCTCATTAATTTGCATGCATTGCAAAAGTGCGCTTTTATAAACTGCGTAGACTTTGCATACGATAAGATAAGCGGGCTTATAAAGAAAAGCGACATAATTATTGACGCGGTCTTTGGAACGGGATTCCACGGGGAAATGCCAAGCGGCGTTAAAAGAGTTGCGGCTGCTGTAGCGCGCTCCAAAAAGCCAGTAATAGCAGTAGACATGCCGTCAGGCGTTGACGCAGACGGCGCAGCATCAAATGGCGCCTTCAAAGTAGCGTACACAATAACTATGCACAAGCCAAAGGTAGGCTTGCTCAACTACAAGCACGCAGGAATTATTGAGGTTGCTGAAATAGGCATTCCGCTGGACGCTGAGCTTTATACAGGTCCTGGAGACCTTTACAAAGCCGCATGGCCTAGGGCAAGGACTGGCAACAAGTACAGCAACGGCTTTGCATTAATAATAGGCGGCAGCCCAGATTACAGCGGCGCGCCGTCGCTTGCAGCAAGCGCAGCGCAGAACACGCTTGCAGCGCTAAGAGTAGGCGCAGGCTATGCTGTGCTTGTGGTGCCCGAAGCGCTCAAGGACCTTGCAAGGCGCGCCTCGCCCAACCTGATCGTTAAAGGCTTAGGCGCAAGCAGGATAGGTGAAGGCAGCATAGAAAGCATTTCCAAAGACCTTGAGAAGAGCACTGCAGTTGCGATAGGCCCTGGCATAGGTTCATCAGCAGATACGCTAGCCTTTGCCTCTGAGCTGATAAAGACAGTTATTTCCATGGGTAAAAAGCTTGTCATAGACGCAGATGCGCTACGTGCTGTGCCAAATTCTGGCTCTCTTGGCCCCAATGTCGCGATAACGCCGCATGACGGCGAATTCAAAAGCATTACTGGGTCTGAGCCTGGCAAGGCCCTAAAGGAAAGAGCAGCAGCAGCGGTTAAGCTCGCAAAAAGGTTTGGTGCAAACGTTGTTCTGAAAGGACATAATACTATTATTACCAACGGCACGCTGCTAAAGATAAATGAGTCAAAGACCTCCGCCCTTGCGACCATGGGTTCGGGCGATGTTCTAGCAGGCATAATTTCAGGCTATGCTGCCACAGGCACTGACATTTTTGAAGCGTGCACAGCAGGCGTTTACCTGCATTCTCGGCTTGGCGACTCGCTTGCGGTTGAAAAAGGACTTCACATACTTGCTTCTGACATAGTTGAGCGCATACCATTCGCGCTTAAATCTTTTGACGTTGAAGTGGGTTAATGGCGAGCCCGTTCTCTATTGCCAAGAAGGAATTTTCAGAAGCAATCACTGGCGCAATATCAGAAATCTATGGCGTTTTGTCCAGCGCAGAGGAAGTCCTACAAAGCATAACAATACCAGACTATTCCTTCGGTGACATAAGTACGTCGTTCGCTTTTTCGCTTGCAAAGAAGCTTAAGAAAAACCCAGCGGAGATAGCCGAAGAGATAGCAAGGCGCGCCAAGCCAAGCACATTAGTAAAGTCCTTTTCAAGCGCTGGCGGCTACGTAAACGCGCATTTTAATGAATCAAGATATTCAAAGCTTGTAATAGACACTGTGTTTGAAGAAGCCGAAGATTATGGCTCAAGCAACATAGGAAAAGACGAGAAGGTAATTGTGGAATACCCAAGCGTAAATCCTACAAAGCCATGGCACGTAGGCCACCTTAGGAACGCGCTGCTTGGCGACGCCATAGCAAACATGCTCGAATTCTGCGGCTACAGAGTCGAGCGCGAAAATTACATAGATGACTTGGGCTTGCAGATGGCAGAGACTTTGTGGGGCTATTTGCACATAAGCAAGGATCCAAACGGCAAAAAGTTTGACCAATTCCTAGGCGAGCAGTACGTTGAAGTAAACAAGATGATTGAACAGAAAGTCGTGCAGGAAGAGATAAACGCGATACTTAAGAGAATGGAGCTTGGCGATACCGATGAGGCAAAGCTGTCTAGGAGCCAGGCTGAAGCGTGCGTAAAAGCGCAATACGAAACGTCGTTCGCGTTTGGCATATACCACGACGTGCTAATGTGGGAAAGCGACATAGTGAAGAGAAGGCTACTTGAGAGTGCACTTTCGATGGCCGAGAAAAAAGGCGTAATAGAAAAGGTCAGCGAAGGCGATTACAAAGGATGCGTTGTGCTGGATTTGGAAAAGGTAAAAACACATGCGAAAGAATTCGAGAATCCCAAGGAACGGTATAAGGTACTTGTAAGGAGCAATGGCGTGGCAACATATGCCATGAAGGACTTTGCGTTCCACCTCTGGAAGCTGGGCCTGATAAACACGAATTTCTTGTTTGCAAAGTTTATTGACAAGCAACCCAATGGCAAGCCACTTTATACAAGCAACGAGCATGGCGAGCTTGCCGAATTCGGCAACGCAAAAAAGGCAGTGAACATAATAGACATGGGCCAGAAAGCGGAGCAGGCCGTAGTTAAGGCGCTGCTTGAGCTTACTGGGCCTGGCGCAAGCGAGGCACTAGTGCATGTGGCTTACGGAAAGGTTGAACTTGAGAAGGGCACTTTGAGTGGTCGCAAGGGCGGCTGGCTCGGCGAAGATCGCAATTACACCGCAGACGACCTTCTCAAAGAGGCGGTTATAAAGGCGTTAGAAAAGACTCAGGCAAGCCAAAAGGTCAACAGTGAAAACGCTGAGGAAACCGCAAGGCGGATAGCGCTAGCCGCAATAAAATTTGAATACCTTAGGGTTTCACCCGAAAAGACGATTGTTTTTTCCTGGGAAAACGCGCTCAACTTCCAGGCAAACAGCGGACCTTATGTAATGTATATGTATGCAAGGGCAAACAGAATACTTGAAAAGGGCGAGTACAAAAAGGCGCCGCTTTCTGAAAATGATTACAATACGATAGACAGAGGCCCTGGATTTGAGCTTATAAAAAGCATAGGTAATGCGCAGGATGTTTTTGTTGGTGCGGCGATTTCGTACAGGCCAAACACGGTTGCAGAATACCTGCTTAAACTGTCTGCCCTGTTCAGCGAATTCTATGAAAAGGAGCCAGTACTGAAGGGCGGCGAAGCAAGAAACGCAAGGCTTGCAGTTGTTTACTGCGCGATGCAGACAATGGCTAACGGCATGCGCCTACTTGGCATAACGCCTGCAAAGTTCATGTAAGTGTAGATCGCGGTCTCTTTGTCAGCACGTACGCAGAAGCCATGCCTCTGCAAGTAGCATGCTCGAATACATAAAAAGCATTCCGCATGTGAAAGCAAGCATTGCCGTTGAAGCGCAAACTCAAAAGTTGCGGGCGCGGCAGAAGCCACGCCAGCAAGGGCAGGGCAGCTCACTGGAAATGCGAAACATATAGCAAATATATTTTTATGTAATGGTTTAATATCTAGCAAGGGCCCGTAGCTCAGCTTGGACAGAGCGGCGCCGTCCTAAGGCGAAGGCCGTGGGTTCAAAATAAGTTTTGCTTATGTAAATCCCACCGGGCCCGTGAAATAAAGGCATGATTAAATGCAAACTGGCAAGGGCAGCAGAAGAATATCAAATGAGCCCAGAATAATAGTAAAGCCACTCGGCAGGTTCGGCGGACTGGACAACATACACGTCGCTTTGATAGTGGTGGTGGCCCTGCTTATTGCCCTGCTTCTCGTGGTTTCGTATTCAAAGCCTGTGATAATAAAGCAGAGCAACAACACAACAATAGCAAAGCCCGCGCACAGCGGTGCAGAAGCGTTGGCGCAGGTCCAGAGATTGCTAGCAAGCTATGGCACTGCAAATAGTTCGCTATCACTCCTGCCTTATATAGCAGAGGTACAAAATTATAGCCTAGCGTATGTTGCAAGCGAAAACGAATGGCTTGTGACTGTGCCTGCGGTTAATCCAGCGACAGGCACGCGTTTCGTTCTTGGATTCTTGGTAAACGATACCAATATATCAAAGATTGTGCCTTTCATACAAACGGTTACGCCTTCTCCAATAAGCAACAACAGCGTGGCGTACCAAGGGGTCGTGAAGCTTTACAACAAGTACCAATGCAGCACGCAAAGACCCTTGCAGCTTTACTGGTTTATCGACCCATACGAGCCTGGCGCCATAAGAAGCTTGCTTAATGCCAGTGAGCTTGAATCGCAATTCAACGGAAACATAAGCATAGGCATAAAGATACTGAACACACAGGCAACACAGAATATTGCAAAAGACTATGGAATCGCTAACGCGCAGCTTTTGGGCAAGTTTATTTTCTGCGCTTCAAACCAAAGCGACTTTTCAGGCTTTGTAAACTATTTGAATAGCGAGTACACCGGTTCTTTCATGGGGCTGGGCGAACTTAGCAACATAGCAAACGAGTCAGGTCTTAACTACTCTTCGCTGATCGAATGCGTAAACAACTCGCAAACGACTCTAAACGACCAAGCGCTGCTTGCACAGTATTACAACATAACGCAAACGCCAAGTGTTGTGGTAAACTGCGAATACTTGACAATACCTGAGACTGCGCGTAACGCAATATGCTATGCCAACAGCACGATTTGCAGGTAGATGCATGCATTTGATAGTTGGAGTTGACTGCGGCAAGACGGCGGCGATAGCTTTCCTTGACCTTAACGGCAAACTTGAAGGACTCTATACTGGCCGTTCTGCTGGCTTTGGCTGGTTTGTTGACAAAATAGAGCGCGTTGGCATACCAGTAATAATAGCAAGCGACAAGGAAAAGCCAGATTACACTGCAAAGAGACTTGCAGCTGCGTTTGGAGCCGTGCTTTTTGCGCCGGATTCCGACATTAGCATCGCAAAGAAATCTGAGCTTGCTGGAAAGGTAGAAAACTTTCATGAACGAGATGCGCTTGCGGCTGCGCGCTCGGCTTACAATGCATATTCTAACAAACTTAAGCAGGTAGACAAATTCGCAAGCGCAAGCGGCGCAGACGCTGACAAGCTCAAGGCGCTTGTAATCGCCAAGCAATACTCTATTTACGAAGCAGTTATGGGCATAAAGTCTGGAAGGGCGAAGCACAGGTTGTAGACGCACGGCTTAAACAATCTTACATAATTACGATAATAGTTTGTTTATCTGCGGATATGCTTCAAGTGCGTTTTCCTGTTCGATTTGCTGGTACACCATGTACATTATGCCAACGGTAAGCAGTATGCCTACGCCTGTGCCCACTGCGCCTGCTAGCGTAGCGAACACGGCAAGAAGGGCAACAATTATGCTGCCAAGTACAGTAACAACAGGTATGTACTTGTTCAGCAGGTTCTCCACAATCCTTGGGTCTCGTCTAAACCCAGGTATTTGCCAGCCAGTATCTTGAAGCTGCTGCGCCACGTTCTTGGGGCTTTGGCCCGTCATCTCTATCCAAAACTTTCCGAAAAGCACAGAGAGCAGAACGAACACAACGGTAAATATGATTATGTGCACGTATCCAGGAATTTCAAGCGTTGCGCCGCTTGGCAGAACAAGAGGGCTTGTGCTTACAACAAGCTGCTGCAGGTAAACAGCATAGTTTACTACTTGCACAGATGTTCCTGCAGAGCTAAAAGGCGTAGGGAAGCTAGGCGATATTAAAAACAAAAGGCCTCCGGTAAGCGTAGGCGAGGTTGAGCCTGGCTGCACAGTATAAAGGGCGAAGAACTGCGCCCAATGCGCAAGCGGACCGGTTACGTGCGCAAGCAGGGCAAACCACACAGTCAGCGAAGCCGTAAGCGAGTACGTAAGAATAACAGGCAGCACGCTAACATAAAGCAGCGGTATGGGCAGCCGCCCGCCTATGCCCCTGAACTGCGAAAAGACCATTGGCAATTCGACCTTTATGTTGAACACGTAAATGCTTATCAGAAATACAACAACAGCGGCAAAAAGCGGAGCGAAGGCAAGAAGCGCGTCTGACATTGCGGCCGCGCCGCCAGAAGCTATTGCAGCCGCAGCGCTGGGCAGTATGCTTGATGCTGTCGTGGCAACGATAGCATAGGCGACGCCACCTGCGATAAAGAGGTTTATGCCAGAAGTTATTCCGTACTTTGTCATGGCCTCGTCAAGGAATACAATTATTATCGCGCTCAGAGCAAGCTGCAACACCACAATGCCATAGAAACTCGGGCTGATAAGCGGAGCGTAGCCTGCGTTGACAAAAACCGCAGCTTCTACAACAGCTATGCCCATCGCGAAAAGCTTCTGCAGGCTTTGGAATCTGCCTTTGACTACCGTGTCGTTTAGGTCAACGTTTATTACGCCTGCTCCTATTACAAGCTGCAACACAATGCTTGCTATTACTATTGGTCCTATGCCTACTGTTGTGAGGTAGCCCATCCTAGAAGCAAATACCGTATTTATCAGTTGGAACAGCGCAGATTGTATAGAAACCTTACTAACCCCTAGCGCAGGCGTGCTGAACATAAGGAAGAAAATGCCCATTATTACGCCTGTCCATACCATCTTCTCCCTGAACGAAAGCGGCGTTGATGGCCTTTTTATAACTGGCACGTACTTCAGAATGGGGTCAAGCTGGTGCAGGTCTGTCATACTGTGTTGTTTTGCTAGTTAAAACTTAAAAAGCACATGGTAAGCTCCAGCAGACAAGCGCCTTTCGACACTGCACGAGGAGCCATGGGAAGAGCAAAGGTAGCCTTTAACAAGGGCGCTGCTTACACGCAAAAACCCGCTCGAAGAAAGGCTGTGCGGATAGCGCAGCACAAACGTTTTGGATTTGCCTTTTATGTTTACGGTATCAAAGCCCAAATTTATGTAATTGGCAAGCATGCTTAAGCCACTGTTTTCACTTCGCATGTATTTAGAAGCGCGCACACCAATGGCATAAGCAAGTTTTTCTGCCGCACTGAGAAGAGGCTCGCGCTCCAGAGGCATAAACGATAGCGAAAAGTAATCTTCGCTTGCTGCTTTGATGTCATGCGCAGCAGCAGGAGCAGAAGAAGCAGCAGAAGCAGCCGCAGCAAGCAGCCTTGAAGCTGAATCAATGTTGTCTATATAAGAAAGGCCAGCAAAAGGATTCAGAGAGCTATTGATTTCAAATTGGCAAAATTCAGAACCGTTAAATACGCAATGGGTTTCGCGTACGTGCAGACGCTTCGCCGTTTGCCTTGAAAGAAAGCCAGCAATTATTCCTGACTCAAAGCTATGCACATTCGTATTTGCGTTGATGCTTATTCCGTGCGCTCTTGCAGAAGTAATCTTGGCCTCTGTTTCAAACGGAGCATAAAGCACATGGCCCAGCCCTGCAGAAGCTAGAATGCGCTCAAGCGAAGAAAGGCCAGAGAAGTGCGAGGCGGCGAGCTCTCCTAAGGCAAGGCCTGATTTATAAGCATACTTCTTAGTCTCTTCTGCAATGTTGTAGATCAGATCCTGCAGTCTTAACGCCATGTGTGCTTGCACGGCCCCGCTTGAATTTACGATTTTGCCAATGAGAAACAGCTCTGTGCTCCTTGGCTTTTGCGCCGTTTTTTCCTTTGCCTGTTTGCGATTCTTTGGATTTGAAAACCTATTGCGTTGCGCAGTGCCTTTTCTCATCGGACCGCCTTAATGCCCAACTGATAATAAATAAGAAAAAGATTTACGGCTATAAGCCCAAGGAATATTGGCAAATTATATTTTGCTATGGTCGACACAAAGGCGAGGGCTTGCAGCGAGTCGAAGCCGAGGCTCATGACGAAAGGAAACAGTATTGGCGAATCGCATCCGCAGCTTGCTACTAAACTGCCTGCTACGGAAATTGCTGTGCCTGTTACGCTGCATGCTGCGCCAGAATATGCCTTTCTGTAAGCTCTGTAAGCGCGCGCTGCGCTATGAATTCCAATTGCAAACACGAGCGCGCTTGTAGCTATTAGGGCATAAATAACATATACGGGCACCAAAGGGAAGAAGATGCCTGAACTGCTTTTTATAACAAGGTAAAACAAGGAATAGTATGCTGCTGCTGCTGCAAGCGCAACTGCAACATAGATGGGCTTTCTGAATATGCTTACGAATGCCTTTGCCCGTGACATAGGAGCCACTGCTTTGCCTGCCTTCTTTTCAGGCATCTCAATAGCCGGCCGATTCCAGCTTGCCTATTGCAGGCAGCGAGCATACAGGCGCAGCATTATTTATGCTGCTGCACACCATTGCGACGTAAAGGTCGGCTGCCGCATATTCTGTGTAAGCGAACTGGTCGTTAAAGTTAGCAAACTGCGCAAGAACCTGCGCGTGGGTCATGCTCGCCAAAGGCAGATTCGAACTGCTTGAAGGAGTGGAATTGCCGAAATCTATCGCATCTGCGCCGCCAACCTGGTATTCGCCCCAGATTGTGTATGGTGTGCCTGAAAATGCAGTGCTTGCGTTCTTTCCAAGGTCGTTTATTATGTACGAGAGCGCATCTATGTATGCAGTGTTGCCTGTTGCGTTCACGTTTGACTGAATTACTTGAATAGGGTTAAGAGCAAATCCTGCCGTTATCGGGTTTTCATCGTCTATGGAAATGAAGTTTATGTACTTGCTCGAATAGAAGTTGCCAAGGTCGTCTTTGCCTGAAGAGTTGTAGCTTGCCGGCGCCCAGTAGAGCGTAGGCAGGTCTCCATCGCCAAAAGAGCTGTAGCCTTTATACAGTGCGCTAAAGTTGCCGAAACGCGAAAGTGCAAGAGCCATTGCCCACCTGTTCTCTCCGCAGAAAATGCAGGTTATTGAGCCAAGGTAAATTACGCTGGGCTTGCCGTTTACGATGAACATGGGTACTTTGTTATGGCTTGCGCCCACCTCGTTTTTGATTGAGCCGTTGAGCAGCATTTCTCCTGCTATTTCAAAATACGAATTTGGTGCGTTGTTTATTACTGCGAGTTCGCTGGCATTTAGCGGGCTGTTTATGTTAGTAAGCCTGCTGCCGAATGGTTGCTCCTGCGTTATAACCGGAGCGCCTGCCGGAGGCGACTGCGAAGGCGTTATAAGGCTGCTGCTTATGTTGAAGGCCTTAAACTGGGCAGGTGGAATTGCAGAAGAACTGGAAGAACTGCTTGGCGAACTTGCCGATATAAAGGTTGCTGTGCTTGTTCTAAGTATGGCATATGCTGAAACAAGCAGTGCAGCTACGCTAATCGCAATGGCAAAATAAGCAAGCGTCTTTGTAACGCCAATCGATTCTGCAATTTCGTAGCGTGATTCGCGCTTCTCAGAATTCTCCGGCATGTAAGCACATATGTTATTTGCCTGCCAAAGTATAAAAGAGTATCGCGAAAAAGCGAAGTTACTAGTTGACCAGAGCCAAATCCTGGCAAAGACAAGTCACCTTCTGTGAAGATTGTTTTGGTGTTCGCCGCTTCTGCAGCAACAGCTTCTACCAGCGCTTACAGTTTCGCAAGCAAGAAGGCAAGCACAAAGCTCAAAACCGCGCTTGCGAACCATATAGAAAGTATTACATACGCAGGCTTTTTGCGCATGAGCCTGGCTTTGTATCCATAGCCCAAGCCATAAAGGCTTGCAGTAAACGTCTGGGTATTTGACAGAGGAACGCCAAACAGCGTAGCGATCTCGACCTCTACTGCAGACACAAGCTGAGAAATCGCAGCGTTTATATACCTGAGCGTCACTATCTCTTCTCCAATCCTCTTTAGTTCCCCGCGACTTATAAAAACGCTACCTACGATTACGGCGAGTATAGAAACGGCAAGCCTGTAAGCAGCATAGGCAGGTATTGATGAGTATAGCAGGCCTATTGTGTTTGCGCCGAGTGTGAACGAAGTAAGAAAAGAAACCACAACAAGGGAAATCTTTATTGCATGAACCTTTCCCCATATGCTTCCCTTGTTCAGCATGCGCGTCAACAGCCTAAGTGGAACAGGCATCAACAGAAGAGAAGCAAGCGGGGCAGCTATCCAGAACGCGCCAATTAAGAACAAAAATTCCAGATTAACATGCGTGTTGAGCCCAAAGCCTATTCCGGCAAGCAAGCTCGTAAAAACTATGGTAAGCGAAAGGGGCACCCTGAACCTGTCCGCAAGCAAGAACACGGCTATTGCAACAACAAAGATTTCCAGAAGGAGCCGGCTTGACGATATTGGCATAACGGCTTCTATGCCCTTCTCGAGAAAAGAGCCCTGAAGGACGAGACCCGCTACAATGCCGAGTATCGCTATTAGTATTCCTGCGCGCTTGCTTGTTATGCCGCTGGAGATTATTGCGCCTGTGCACGCGGATAGGTTGTTTCCAGATACAAGGGCGATGAGCACAAACGCTAGCGCAAGGAGCAAGAACTGCAGCAAACAATCACGTCAGAATTGAGGTCAGTATTGTAAGGTACATGTCGGAAGAGTCCTCGCAGTTGTCTAGCACGTCATCGAGCAGGTGCGCAATCTCAAAAATGTGATAAAAGGTCTTGAAGCTTATTTTGGAGCTGTACGCAAAGTCGAAAAGCGAATCCTTTATCTCGTCGCCCGCCTCTTCGATGCGCTCTATCGAATGTCGTATCGCTTTTATCTCGCCAATGCTGTCGCTCTCTTGCATCTTATGAAGAAGGGCAAGCGCCTGGTTCGCAAAGCCGTTCATTTTTGAAAAGGCTGCTTCAAGCTCGCTGCGCGCCCTGCTCTCCTTTATTGAATACCTTGTAAGCTCCCTGGCGAGGTTGTATATAGAATCTATTATGCTGTCTTCCAAGTCTGCCAGCTGAAGCAGATCATCGATAAGGTTAGGCGCAACGCCGCCCGTGGTTACCATGTTAGATATTGTAAAAACTATCTCGTCAGAGTTCTTTTCTATTGCGCGCACTTTTGAAAGGTCTTTAGTGCGTTGCACCAGCACAACTTCTCTGTTGGCCTTTATTGCCAAATCTATTATCGTGTTGTATCTGCGCAACACGCCCTCTTCGCCGCCTTGGAAAAACTCCTTTAGAAATTGCATACAAACAGAACAATATAGTAGCTAGGCATATAAATGCTTTTTGAAATTGCAAATGTTGCGCAACGGGCAAGCGCCGCACAGCGGCTCTTTCCTGCAGAAGTTTTTGGCTAGCTCTACGAACTGCGCATGAAAGTCTTTGTAAAGCCCAACGTCTTCTGGTATGCGCCTTGCAATGAATTTCTGAAGCATGTCATAGTCGCTCATATCTACGCCAAACAGTCTCCTCATTACGCGTTTCGTATATGCATCCACTACGAAAAACGGCATGCTGCCTGCATAAAGCAGCATAGAGTCTGCAGTTTCTTTGCCTATTCCTTTTATGCCGAGCAGCGACTGCCTTGCATCGGCGCTCTGCTTTACGAACTTCTTGAAAGAGCCATACGCAGCGATGGTGCGCGCAAAAAGCTTGAGCCTTTGCGCCTTCTGCCTGTAGAAGCCGCTGGAGCGTATCGCTCTCTCTATAGAGCGCGCGTTTGCCCTTGACAAGGATTTTATGCTCAGCATGCGCCTGCGCCTGAGCTCTGCTATCGCCTTTTCGACGTTCTTCCAGCTGGTGTTTTGCGTAAGTATTGCGCCTATCAGCATCTCGTCATCGGTGCTTGCCGGCCACCAGTTTAGAAATCCGAAATGAGCACGCAACAGGGAATAAGCCCTAAGCAGGTTTTTGCCAGTAGGCTTTATGTAAAGCACCCTAACCAGAACCGCAGCCCGCGCGGGCTGTTGGCGTTGACAGTACTCGCTACACCTTGAGCTCGCCCGCTTCTATTTTCTTAAGCGCGGTCTTTGCATCGATGCCCTCAACAGTAACGTTCATACTCTTGCACGTGCCTATTATCTGCTTGATCTTCTCCGTATCAGAACGGCCGTAAAGCACGCCAGACTTTATTGACACTATTTTCCTTATTTGCTCCAGGCTGATGTTTCCTGTCACTTCTTCTTTTGCCTTGGCGCCTTTCTGCGCCCCGAGCTCCTTAAGTATCAAGGCGCTAGTGGGCGGCATGCCTACTTCTATTCTGTATTCTTTTGTATCTGAATTTACAAACACTTTTACAGGAACCTTTATGCCTGCAAACTCCTTTGTTTTCTCGTTTATTTCTGCAATTATCTTGCCTATGTTGACGCCCAGCGGGCCCAATGCCGGGCCGAAAGGCGGGCCTGTCGTCGCTTTGCCACCCTCTATTAGACCGTTTATCGTAGTTTCCGCCATTTCAACCTCCTGCCTTGTTTGCCTTTTCTATTATTTTCGCGGCGCCTGCTTTTGTTGTTACGGGTATCGGCACCGCAACATCCATAAGCTCTACTGTTATTTCTTCTTTGCCTTTCTCCGACTTAATAACCTTTGCCTTGTAGCCCTTGAATGGCCCTGAAACAAACTCCACTATGTCGCCGCTTGCTATTTCCTGCATTACGCTCTTTGTTGTTATAATTCTGTTTAGCTCCTGCTCGCTGAGCGGGCTTGAGAGTGCGCCTTTCATGTGCGGTTCGTCTTGGATCAGGTCCCTTATTGCGTTAAGGTCCTGCGCCTCTACGATAAGATAGCCTCGCATGCCTTCTGACAAGACTATTGCATAAACTGGCAGGCTTGTCTTTTCCACCTTGTTCTGCAGTATGTCTGCCGATATGCGTTCCTGGCTTGAGGTTACCCTTACTACGAAATACATAATACCGCCAGTTGTTGCGTTTAGCGCATCTGTTTGCACTCTTATTTTTAATGGTGCATTATTTAATATTGTTGTATGCTAGGCATAAAAGTGAAAAAGGAACGCGCTGAAGCGCTTAGAAGATATCTAAGGCAAAGGAATTTGCTGAATCTTGATTACAAAATATTTAGCAAGGGCAATTTTATATATGTTCCTATAACTGGTGTGGACAATGCCGCAGCAAAGGCTTTGAAAACCTTTGGTGCAAGTAGCACATATCAAAGGTTTGAGCCGCAGAAGAGAAGAGAGGGAAAGAAGATAAGGGCTGTTTTTGATGCTGCTCGTTATGGCGCATTGGCATACGATGTGCTTGGCAACATCGCAATAATAAACGAAAGCAAGCACGCAAGGGCGCTTGCAAAGGCGATTATAGAATCAAACCCAAGGATAAGCACTGTGCTTATGAAGAAAGGTGCGGTGAAAGGCAAGTACAGAAAGCGCAGATACGCATACGTGCTTGGGAAAAAAAGCTACACAGCATGCTACAGGGAAAACGGCTGCGTCTTTTCGTTCGATATAAGGAAAGCATTCTTCTCGCCAAGACTTGCCTACGAGCGAAAGCGGATAACAGAACAGGTTAAAGAAGGCGAGCGTGTGCTTGTAATGTTTGCCGGTGTTGGTCCTTTTGCAATAGAAATTGCAAAGCACAAAAAGGCAGAGGTCGCAGCAATAGAGTTGAATGCGTATGCATACAAGAGCATGATAAAAAACGCCGAACTGAACAATGTCAAAATAAAGGCAGTGTGCGGAGATGTAAGGAAAGAGGCAAAACGGTTTTCAGGATGGGCTGACAGGATAGTAATGCCGCTTCCAAAAAGCAGCTACGACTTCCTTGGGCAGGCGCTTGAGGCAGCCAAAAGAAGGTGCGTTGTGCATTATTACGCTTTTGGCAAAGGCAACAGCGCATACAACTACAGCAAGAAGCGCATAGCATCCTTCTTAAACGCGCATGGCGCAAAGGCAAACTTTATGTTCGAGAGGGCAGTAAGACCGTACTCGCCCAGCGAGATCGAAATAGTAATAGACTTTGAAATCGAAAAGAAACAGGCACGCACAGCTAAAAATCAGCATGCTTAATTTATTTTGGCTATGCATATGCATAATTGCTCTGTGAAGCCAGGAGGTACAATGCGAATCCAGTCGGCAGTAGAGTTCCTTACCACATATGGCTGGTCTTTCATAATAATAGCGATATTTGTAAGCGTAATACTGATTTTTGTATCGTCAAAAGGAATAAGCACTTATGCGCCTTCTTCGTGCTATATCTCTCCTGCGTTTCTGTGCCAGGATTTCCTGCTTATGGAAAATGCGTCTGGACTTAAAGGCGTAGTTGTGTTTAGCAACTACATTAACACGAACATGAGCTTTACCACAAATTCTTTCAGCGTGTTCCCTTATTACAACACGACGGCTTTTACTGGAACGTGCGCGCCTCAATCGGCGAGGCCGTATTCTCTGATAGTTTGCAACACAACTTTAAAAGGGCTTTACAGAAGCGTTGGCTCTCAGTCAAATATAAATTTTGAAATATATTACAATCTTTGCGCTAGCGGGAAATGCACGCTGTACAACGTTAGCGGCACTGCAACCGTTACAGTATCGCCGCAAAGGCCCGTCTTTGAGCGAGTGACCCTCGAAACAAGCCCGAGTAACGCCGGAAAGGTTTTGGTTGATGGCATACCTTACGCTAACGGCTCTTCGATAACGACGCTTTATACTGTAACTTATTCGTTGTTTGCGCAGCCTAACGGCGCTTACGCATTCGGTTCGTGGAGCGCCTCTGGAAACGTGCTTCTGGCAAGCTCATCATCACAAAGCACTACCTTTTCTTCCACAGGCAACGGCACAATAATTGCAACGTTTGCGCCAACGTAACAGCCCCTACCAACCTAAGGTTTGGAGCTTCCGAGTCTGTGCTATTCTTGCGCGGCTTGCTATGCGACCTAATTGCTTGTCAGTTTTAGAATCGCGTCTATAGAACCGGTTAGAACTCAATGGCGTGTATATTTCATGCTTTCTTTTCGAGCAAGTCGATAAACGCGTTTAGGCCGCACCTTGTATTTGCATGCGTACTTCGTTGTATAAACATTTAATAAGTTTCACTTTATTACATAGGCACGGTGGTGTAGTGACCGAAAACACAGGGCAGGACGCTTTTTACGAAGAAGTAAACAAAAAGGCTCCGGCTGTTTTGCCTGAGGAAACGTTGGACTTTTTTTATGGCGACGAAATACGCGCAAGGGTATTTTATGAAAAATATGCGCTAAAAGATGCCTCAGGTAATGCGCTCGAGAAAACGCCAGTAGAGATGTGGCAACGCATAGCAAAGGCCATATCGAGCGTGGAGAAAGACGAACAGGCCAAGAAAAACGCCTTTGAAGAATTTATGTGGCTTCTATCAGATTTCCGCTTTGTACCAGGCGGCAGAATAATGTTTGGCGCTGGCCAAACCAAAAGAAAGGTAACGCTGATAAACTGCTACGTAATAGCGGTAAAGGAAGACTCAATAGAAGGCATATTCAACTGGTGCAAAGAAGCAGCAAAAACATATTCTTACGGAGGAGGAGTTGGCACAGACATAAGCGTGCTCAGGCCAAAAGGTTCTCCCGTACACAACGCTGCACTTTTTTCTACAGGCTCGGTCTCATTCATGGAGATTATGAGCGAGACCACGCACACGATAGGACAAGAAGGCAGGCGTGGCGCACTCATGATCACAATACGAGTAGACCACCCAGACATACTAGACTTTATACACGTAAAGCAGAACCTTGACAAGGTGCGCTATGCAAATATAAGCGTGCGCGTAACCGACGAGTTCATGCATGCCGTAGAAAATGACGGAACAATAACATTATGGTTTGAGAATAAAGATGTTGGAAGAATAGAGACAAAGGCGAAGGCCCGCCAGATATGGAACGAACTTACACGGGCAGCATGGGAATGGGCAGAGCCAGGGGTAATGTTCTGGGACAACATAACGAGAGAGTCGCCAACCGAATACAACGGAATGAACGTAATTACTACGAACCCGTGCGCTGAGCAGCCGCTGCAAAACTATGGCGCGTGCGATCTTGGCAACATAAACCTTTCTGCGTTTGTTGTAGACCCGTTCACGCCGAATGCCAAAATAGACAACGAAGCACTGAAAAAAGCAGTGCACTCTGGGGTACATTTCCTAGACAACGTGCTTGACTACAACATGGAGAGGCACCCGCTTGAAGCGCAGATAGATGCTGCAAGAAGTTCAAGGCGCATAGGGCTTGGCTTCACTGGCTTGGCTGACATGTTCGCAAAACTGCAGATAAAGTATGATTCAGAAGAAGCCTTGGGCTTTGCTGACAAGTTGTTCGACCAAATAAAGAATTGGGCTTATGAAGCAAGCGCAGAACTTGCAAAGGAAAAGGGCGCGTTTCCTCTATTCGACAAAGAAAAGCACCTTTCAAGGCCATTCGTACAAAGGCTAAGCCAAAGCGTAAAGGAGAAGATAGCAGCATACGGAATGAGGAATTCGGCTGTGCTTACCGCTCCGCCTGTTGGCAGTGGCGCAGTCTTGTCAGGCACAAGCAGCGGGATAGAGCCGATATTTGCATTCTCATACACGCGCAGGTCTGAATCGCTAAGCAAGGGAGAATTCAAGGTATACCATCCTTTGGTAAAGCAGTACATGGACCTAAAAGGCATCGATGACGAGAGCAAACTGCCAGAGTATTTCACTGTAGCATACAAGATAGACCCAATGTTCAGGGTTAGGATGCAAGGCACCATACAGAAGCACATAGACAGTGGCATATCGTCCACAGTAAACCTTCCCAGGTCTGCGACAGCGGAAGAAGTAGGCAGAATATACATGGAAGCGTGGAAAGCAGGCTGCAAGAGCATAACAGTTTACAGGGAAGGCTCAAGGCAAGACATACTAAAGGCTGAAAGCGAAAGTGAAAGCGAAAGCGAAAATACGAGCGCAGTGCAAGGCAAGGACGATGCGAATGCGCAGGCAGGGACGGAATGGCAAAGGCCAGAAACAATGATGGGCAGAACAATAAAGCTAATGCTGCCACAGGGCTCATTATACGTCACAGTCAACTTCGATGGCAACAAAGTAAGAGAGGTATTTGTAAATATGGGAAGGGCAGGCAGCCAGGAAAAAAGCTATTCCGAGGCGCTTGGCAGGCTAATTAGCAGGTATCTGCAGGAAGGCGGGGACATAAAGAAAGTGATAAATAGCCTCAAAGGCATACGCGCAAACGATTCTATAACATGGTACAGGGGCCTAAAGCTCTACAGCGTCCCAGACGCAATAGCAAAGGCGTTGGAAGTTGCCATCGGCACTTCGGGCATAATAGCAAGCCCTCTTTACAGCTTGCAAGGCGACGGCAAGCAGTTGCAAGTCGCAGCAGAAAAAGGAGAAAAGCAAACAGCAAATGGCAGTGAGCGCGCTGCTGTGATTGAAGAGGCGCTGCAAACTGGAAGCAAGGAAGTAAGAGCAGAGACATGCCCAACGTGCAGCGAGCGCACGCTAGTTTATGAGAATGGCTGCTACATCTGCAAGAACTGCGGCTATACCAAATGCGATTAGCAGCAGAAAGCCGCGCGCTAGCTTATTTTCACAAATAGTTTGCCTACTAGCGTTTCAGGAAAGCCAGTTATCAGGTTTGTGTAATTTATTATTATATACCCGTTAAAATCGTTGCCAGGACTTCCAGAAAAAGGGGAAGAACCAGAATAGCACTGCACAGAAAAGGTGTAGTTGGAGCCTATCTGCATTGTAACCTGATTGCTCGGCGGGTTAAATGGCACCTGCATGTTAACTATTGTGGAGTTGGTGTTGCAGCCGTACGCTGTTACGTTTATTGGCGCAGATGTAGCCTGAAGCAGGTTTATTGTAAGAACGCCGTTTGATGTCATGTAGAGCGAAGGACACGAAAAGCCTGCCTGAATAAGGCACTGTGAACCCAGAAACCTTCCTGGGCTTAATACTCCAAGTCCGAAAAGCGCTGCAAGCACAACTGCGATTATTAGTATAGCCCAGCCGTAGGTTATGAGGTACTCCATTGCGCTCTGCGCTTCCATAAAATACAATTCACGCATTACATTTTGATAAGCTTTTGCCTTTGGCTTGCGCGTGCAATGCGGCGCACGCATTTTTACCTTTAGGACATAAAATTCGCGTTGTGTTTTTATATCTGCTCTGAAAACTTTAGAGCATGGGGGAGCTCGAAGAATTGCTGAGGCTACTTGAGGGCAAGGTGATAGTAAGCGCTGAAATAAGCGACGATGACCTTAAAGGTGTAGACTCCTTCAGGCTTGCTTCTGAGATAAGCTTGCGCCTTGAGAGCGTGCAAGGCATAAGGCTGCTGAGCAAAGAGCTTCTGGAAAACATACTTGCAAGCATGAACGCTGAAAAGAAGCCCAAGAGTTTCGAGGATATAGTAAAAAGCGAAGACTTTGTGCCAAAAGCAAAGGGCATGCGCATAAAGTATGCATACATAAAGAGCAAGATCGAATTTGTAAATTCGTCGCCTTACGACTTTATTACGCACTTTAACAACAGGTTCGAAAAGCTCAAGAAAATAACGCTTGCAGGCAGGCACGCCTCTACAACGAATATCGAGAACCTTGGCGATTACCTTTCTGGCCGTGAAGTAAGCGTAGTAGGCATGGTGTATGAAAAGAAAACTACAAAGAATGGGCACGTGCTCGTTACGCTTGAAGATCAGACAGGTAGCATAAATGTACTGTTCGCAAAACCGGAAATGCGCGCTGGCTTCACTAGCGGCTTCAGGGCAGAGCCTTCATCGCTTTACAGTTCTGCCACGCGCATAGCAAGAGACGATGTAATACTTGTCAATGGCAAGCTTTCCAAAGGCCTACTAATAGCAAACTCATTCTCTTGGCCTGACGTTCCGGTAAGGGTGCGCAAGCAAAGCGAAAGCGATTTTGCGATAGTAATGATTTCAGACGTCCACGTAGGCAGCCGGCTGTTCCTTGAAAAGCAATTCAGCAACATGCTGCGATGGCTTAACGGTGCAATAGATTATAAAAAAGAACTCGCTAGCAAGGTAAAGTTTGCAGTGTTTTGCGGCGACCTAGTAGACGGCATCGGGGTATACCCTGGACAGGAAAAGGAGCTCGTGATAAGCGACATATACGCGCAGTACTCGCTCTTCTTTGAGTTTCTCAAAAGCATACCTGACCATATAGAAATATTTGTACTTCCTGGAAACCACGATGCGGTGAGGCGCGCAGACCCGCAGCCAGAGCTTGACAGGGAGCTCGCACGCTACAACACAGGCAATGTTCACTTAGTAACAAATCCAAGCTCGCTTAGGCTTGAGGACATAAGCATGCTTGCTTACCACGGCGAGTCCTTGGATTCGATGATAAGGGCAGTACCTGGAATCGGCTACGCGCGGCCTGAAGAGGCAATGCTAGAGACCCTTAAGCGCAGGCACCTGTCTTCCATTTATGGCGTAAATCCAATAGTGCCGAGCAAGGACGATGCTATGATAATAGAAGAAGTACCTGATATTTTACTGATGGGCCACATACACAAGAATGGCGCACTCGACTACCATGGCACCCTTTTAGTCAACAGCGGCACTTGGCAGGCGCGCACATCATTCCAGGTAAAGCAGGGGCATATGCCTTCTCCAGCAATTCTTCCGGTTTATGAGGCGAAAACGCGCAGCCTTAGCCTGCTCGACTTCAACAAAATAGCATAGGCGGTTAAGTGGATAATGTAAATGAATATTTTGCTGCGTTACAAAGCCAGTTTGACAAAGAGTACGCAATTGCAAAAGAAGCGCGTACAAAGGGCTATGACACTGAGATGCACGTTGAGATAACGCCAGCGCCGGATATCGCAGGAAGGGTGGAAGGCCTTATAGGGGTAAGAGGCCTTGGAGAGCTCATAAGGAACAAAATCGCAGGCAGAAGCCGTAGCGAACTTGCCTTTGAAATGGCAAAAGAAATTTGCACTAACAGAGCATTTGAAAATGGCGATACAGCAAAGCGCATATTGCTTGCGGTACGTGTTGGCCTGGCTATACTTACAGAGGGTGTGCTTGTTGCCCCGACAGAAGGCGTGCAGGGCATAGGCCATTACAGAAACGCAGACAATTCAGACTACGTATCGGTGATTTACGCCGGCCCCATAAGAGGCGCAGGAGGCACTGCGGCTGCACTTTCAGTTGCGTTGGCCGACTATGCAAGGCAGTTCTTCAATATAAGCGCATACAAGGCTACGCAGGACGAGATTGAGCGTTACATAGAGGAAATAGAAATATACAACTCAGACATACTTAGGCTCCAGTACATGCCAAGCGAAGACGACATGAGGCACATACTGGAGAGCTGCCCAGTATGCATAGATGGCTTGCCTACCGAGCAGGTCGAAGTAAGCGTACACACCGACCTTTCAAGAATAGGCATAAACGGCAAAAAGGAAAAGCTAGAAAACAGGATAAGGAGCGGCGTGGCCCTTGTACTAAGCAACATGGTTCTGAAAGCAAAGTCTGTGCTCAGGGAAACCAAGAAAGCGGGTCTTGACTGGGGATGGCTTAACAAAGTAATACGCGTGGAAAAGCCCTCGGGCACAAGCCAAGGCCAACAGCAAGATAGCAACGAAGAGGCATTTCTCGAAGAACTTGTGGCTGGCAGACCCATCCTTGCATATCCCAACCACATAGGCGGCTTCAGGCTTCGTTACGGAAGAAGCAGGTTAACAGGAATAGCTGCCAAGGGCTTCAGTCCGGCTACTATGCTCATATTAGACAGTTTCATAGGCATTGGCACGCAGCTCAAGGTAGAACTGCCTGGCAAAGGCTGCATAGCAATGCCCGTTGATACTATAGAAGGTCCTTTTGTAAGGCTAAAGAGCGGTGAAGCACTCAGAATAAACACTGCCGAGAAGGCTAAGCAACTAAAAGATGACGTAGAAGCGATCATATCAGTTGGTGACATACTCATATCTTTTGGCGACTTCAGGAAGAGCAACACACAGCTGGCGCCAAGCAGTTACGTAGAGGAGCTTTGGCGCGCAGAGCTGCAAAGCAAAGGCTTCGAACCAAATACAACAGACATAGGCTTTGACGAGGCTTATGCGCTTTCGCTAAAGTATTGCGTTCCACTGCATCCAAAATACCTTTTCGAATTCCAGGCCGTAACGACGCAGGAGCTTAGGGAACTTGCTGCTTCGATAAGCACATATGCAAGCACCAAAGATAGCTTAGACGCTGTGGCAGAAATGCGCATTGCTAAAAATGAAAAGGTAAAGGAAATTCTGGAAAGGCTCAACGTTCCGCACAGAATCACGTCAGGCGAAATAGCGATAGAGAAAGATTATGCTAAAAGCCTCTTGGTTTCGCTTGGCTTCTTCTCTGGCTCAAATTCAAATTCTAATTCCAAAGCAGGCAGTGCCATTGAAAAAATTGACAAGGCGATGGAAAGCGCAGGCTCTGCGCTTGAGCTTGCAAACGCGGTTTCTGGCGTAAAGCTTGCAAAGCGCTCTACTTTCATAGGTGCGCGGCTAGGCAGGCCGGAGAAGGCAAGAGAACGCATGATGCAGCCTGCGCCTAACGCGCTCTTCCCCATAAGCGCATACGGAGGCCGCGACAGAAACATAAGCAATGCCTATGCTAAAGAAGCCAGCAAATTCAACAGGCAAACGATAAAGGTAGAAATTGCAAGGTACAAATGCAGTATATGCGATAGATTAATAGGCACGCCATACTGCTACGACTGCGGCAAGCCAGCGCGCATAGAAACCGGAGAAGACGGCAAAGCCTATGGCGACATAGAAATAGACATAGACAAAACCATGGGAGGCGTGGTAAAGAGGCTTGGACTGAAGAAAGTGCCTGATGTAGTGAAAGGCGTTAAAGGGCTTATAAACAAGGAAAAGATAGCAGAGCCCGTAGAGAAGGGCGTGCTCCGCGCACTGCATAACATTTACGTCTACAAAGACGGCACAACCCGGTTTGACGCTACAGATGCGCCAATTACGCATTTCTATCCGTCTGAGATAGGCACTAGTGTAGAAACACTGAAGAGGCTTGGCTATTCCACAGATTACGAAAACAAGCCCCTGGAAAGTGAAGACCAGCTCGTAGAGCTGAAGCACCAAGACATAATAATGAATAGGCGCGGCGCAGAGTATTTGCTCAGAGTTTCGCAGTTTATCGATGACCTTCTTGAAAAGTACTACGGCATGGAGCGGTTTTATAATGCCGAAACAGCAGAGGACATGATAGGCGCCTACGTAATAACGCTTTCTCCGCATACCTCTTGCGCTGTGTTGAACAGAATCATAGGCATAACTGACGCCAATGTTGGGCTTGCGCACCCTTACACAATCTCTGCACGAAGGCGCAATACAGACGGTGACGAAGATACTACGATGCTTTTGCTTGATGCGCTCCTTAACTTCTCAAGGAAGTATTTGCCTGCGACAGTAGGCGGCACTATGGATGCGCCACTTCTGCTTACTACAAAGGTTGTACCGGAGGAAGTTGATGACGAAGTGCACTCGATGGAAGCAGTAACGCAGTATGCGCTAGAGTTTTACGAAAAGACTTTCGCAAGATCTTCTCCTGGAGAGGTCAGGCTAGATACAGTAGAGACAAGGCTAGGTACAGAGAGAGCATACCGCAATTTGGGCTTTACCCATATGAGCACTTCAAAAGCCATAGCCGACGCGCCAAAGAGAAGCAGGTATGTGCTACTGAAAACAATGCAGGAAAAAATCTCAGAAGAGTTCAGGCTTCTTGACATGCTTTACTCGATAGACAGGCGCGACGCGGCAAAAAGACTTATAATGAGCCATTTCATACCAGACCTTATGGGCAATCTCCATTCTTTTTCCAAACAGAAGTTCAGGTGCGCGACATGCAATGCCAAGTACAGGCGCGTGCCTCTGATAGGCAAATGCCCTAAGGACGGAGGCAAGCTGCTATTGACAATCTCCAAAGGAGGCATAGAAAAGTATCTTAACATAGCGATAGAACTTGCAAACAGGTACGACATAGAAACGTACATAAAGCAAAGGCTGCAACTGCTTAAAGAGGAGATAATAGGCGTGTTTGGTAGCGTGACAGAGCCAGATATGCAGCAAAGCAGCCTGCAAGCCAACGCGGGTAAAGAAGCTGCAAAAGGCCAGTTCGACCTAAGCAGATTCGCGTAGGCTCTGGCTAATTCCCAGTATTGCATGGCGCCGCTGCTAGCGCGCCTTTGCTGCTTCTTTCTTCACAGCGCCCTCAAGTATTTCCATTCCTTTTTCAAGATTCTCTTCAGACATTGTTATAGCAGGTATTATTCTTATTGAAGACTCGCCAGCTGGAAGAAGCACAAGCCCGTTCGTGAAGCATTCGTTTAATATCTCGTTCCTTTCCTTTGGCGCGGGCTTCTTTGAACCTTTTTCTTTTACTATCTCTATTGCGAGCATCATGCCCATGCCCCTCGCCTCGCCAACTATCTCATAGCCAGATTCCATCTCTTTTAGCCTTTTCATAAGCATTGAGCCTTTCTTTTTCGCCATGGACTCTAGCCTGAGCCTATTGGCTTTTATGTAATCTAGCAGCGCGTTTGAAGCTGCTACAGCAGCAAGGTTGCCGCCAAAAGTTCCCGCGTGCGACCCAACAGGCGTATCTCCAAAGGAGCGCTTTGCGACTGTGGCGCCAAGCGGCAGTCCAGCGCCAATCGCCTTTGCGAACGTATAAATGTCAGCAGCAACGCCGAAGTTGTCAAGAGCAACAAACTTACCAGCGCGCATTACTCCAGACTGCACTTCATCAGCAATAAGCACAATTCCATTATCGCTCGCAAGCTTTCTAAGCCCGGTTATAAATTCCTTTGGCGGCACTATGTAGCCACCTTCGCCCTGTATGGGTTCGAACAAAATCGCAGCTATTTCATCAGGCGCTGCGATCTTCCTAAAGATAAATTCCTCTATGAACCTAAGGCAGTTGTCTGCGCATTCCTCCGGGCTTTTTGAATTGAAGGCACATCTGTAAGTATATGGGTATACGGCGTGTATTACGTTTGGAAATGGCCCAAAGCCGTGGCGCTGCGCTACCTTGCTTGACGTTATTCCCAAAGGACCGGTTGACCTGCCATGGAACGAATTATAGAAACCCAGTATGTACTGCCTTTTTGTAAATAGCCTTGCCAGCTTTATCGCGTCTTCGTTTGCCTCTGTTCCTGAATTAGAAAAGAAAACCCTACCGAAGCCATGAGGAAGCAAGCTGACGAGCTTCTCAGCCGCGCTCACAGGCAACGGCGAGTAGAAGTCCGTAAACGCCGCATGCATTAGCTTGTCTACTTGTTTGTGGACTGCGCGCCTTGCGATGTTTATGCCTTCGGTTCCGAAGCTGTAAACTGAGATAAAGCTTGTGAAGTCTACGAACTTATTTCCTTCTATGTCGTATATGATTTCGCCGTCGGTTCTGTCAGGCACCAGCGGATACTCTTCCCTTGTCGTGGTGAAAATTATGCGCCTGTCCCGTTCTATGACATTCTTTATCTTTCGGCCTATTTTTATCATAGTGTAGTTATTGCACGGTGAAGTATTAACGCTTTGCTGTTTGTTGCTTGCTGTTTTGCTGCTGGAGCTTCTCAGCAGGCACTTCAAGCGCTTTTGCTATTTCGCTCTTGTTTGCAACATCGACCTTTTCAGCAAGCAGCTCAAGATGATTAATATTGCACTTTCTTGGCTTCGGCCTGCTCGACGTCACTATGCTCACGAAATTCTCATTTATTACTGCAGTTATTACTGCCTTGTCACCTGCGTCTCTTCCATACTTTTTCACACAAACCCTTCCTTGCTCTATTATAGGCATTTTCACACCTCAAACACAACAAATGCTCTGCTACTTATTTACAGGCATTGCCTCGCTTGCGCGAAAAGCGCTTATTATCCTTTCTGAAGCTTCCTCTGGGCTTATCTCGTTCACGTCAAGCACAAGGTCGAAACGTGATTTGTCCTTGCCAAAATTTATTCCATACAGGGCCTCGTACAGCGTAGCGTTTTCCCTGTCGCGAGTCTCTATGATCTTTCTTGCTTCCTCTATTCCTATGCGGTCCCTCTCTGCCAAGCGAGCTATGCGCGTATCTGTGCTGGCCTCGAGCCATACGCTGAAGCCGCCTTTTGTTAGCCAAGGCAAGGTGTAGCTCGTTATTACAACGTTGCCTGCTTTTGCTATCTCGATTAGCCTTTTGTCAACCTCTATGTCAAACTGCGTATCAGATTCGCGCTCCCGCAAGAATCTCAGCCCATCTGGCGTATCCCACCAATTCGCACCTATTGGCTTATGCCCGTGCTCTTTCGCAATCTCTCTTAGCATGTCTGTCCCTCCAAGCATCTTTACCCCGAGCTTTTTTGCTACAAGCCCAGCTACTGTTGTCTTTCCTGCAGCGGGAAAACCGCAAATAAGTATGGCACGCATTGTAAAACCGACTAATGGGCCATGAGCTGCAATACGTAGTTTCTCTCCTTTGCGCCTATTTCGTTTAGCCTCATTTCGCCGTTTTCTATCCTGCTGGCAAGCGAAACAATACTAGCGGTGCAACGCGCGCACAGCACGCCGCCAAAAAGCCTCTCAACACGCTTTCTGCTCTTCCCATGAAGCCTTGAAGAAATACCGACGCCGTTTAACTCAGCGCCGCAGATTCCGCAATGAGGCAGCGAGCCTGGCTTGCGCTCAAAATGCAAAATGTGTCTACCTTTTGGAGTAATCCTGTCTTGCCTCCTTACGCTCCTAGACCTGTGCATTGGCTTAGGCAATTAAACACCTTAATTAACGCGCTTTATTTTCAAACAAACAGCAACAAATTAGCAAGGCAAACTTTATTATATCAGAACAAGCATATATATATTTACGTTTCTTTTCGTTGGTGATAGGAATGGCAATAATCAGTGCAAAAGACGCCGAAGCGCTAAAAAGCCTCTTTGAAAACAAGCTGCAAAGCGACGCAAACATAATGCTTTTCACTAGCGCCAAAGGAGATTGCCAGCTATGCGAAAAAACGGCTGAGCTTCTTGACGAGCTTGCAAAACTCAGCAACAAGATAAAAGTAAAGCGCTATGACATAAATGCAAATGCAAAAGAGGCCAAGTTCCTCGGAGTTGACAAAGTGCCTGCGATTGTGCTTGGCGGCAGAAAGATTTACAGCGCATATTATTTTGGCATGCCTTACGGGCATGAGTTTGGTGCTCTTGTAAGCGACATAATAGAAGCAGCCTCTGGCAAAACTTCGTTAAAGGAATCTACAAAGGAAAGGATAAAGTCAGTAAACAGCAAACTCGACATAAAAGTCTTTGTAACGCCTACGTGCCCTTACTGCCCTGCGGCAGTGCATATGGCACACCAATTTGCAATTGAAAACAGCAACATAAGGAGCTCGATGATAGAAGCCGCAGAATTTCCTGAACTGGCTGAAAAATATGAAGTAATGGCTGTGCCAAAGGTAGTAATAAACGACAGCGTGCAGTTTGAAGGCGCAGTGCCTGAGGAGGCTTTCTTGGAATATGTGGAAAGCGCACTAGGCAACAAGTGAAGTTAATTAACGCACAACGCAAAGCGCAAAAAATAAAAATTTTTAAAGCATAATTTATTTGGGTGGTACTATGCCAAAGAGCAAGAAGGAAAGAAGCACGAATATAGAGCCCATAAGGGCCGGCGAAATCTTTGACGTTTTCAACGATCCCTTTGATTACATGAGGCGCATGATGAGCTATCCCAGAAAGTACATAGGCACATTCATGAGTAGGGCGCCCAGAATAGACATGATAGACCGCAGCACCGAGCTTGTTATAAAGGCAGACCTTCCAGGAGTTGACAAGAATGACATAAAGGTAAACGTTTCGAAGGAAAGCATAACAATCTCTGCACAGGCATCAAAGGAAAGGGAAGAAACCGGTAGAAACTACTATTACAGCGAAAGGGCCGCGTCTGGCTACTACAGGCGCATTCCTTTGCCAGTTGCAGTAGAACCTAAAAGGGTAAAGGCGACCTTCAAGGACGGCATGCTAGAGGTAGTTCTGCCTAAGGCGCCAGGGGAAGGCGAAGAAGTTAAAATAGAGTAGTGCTGCTCTAAAGGCGTTTGTTTCTTTTGTTCTTTTCGCTTCTCTTCTACTCTTCTTGTGTTTACTTGTTTAAATTTTACTTGTTTAAATTAATGTTAAATCAATGCACGCATGTGCTTGCCAAACGCAGGGCTTTGCATCGAAAACAGCAGCATACACCAATCTTTATATACTATACATATAGCAATATTTCCTATTGCTGCGGTTGGCTTTCATCGCGGCCAAACGTTGTTTGCCCTGCGCAAGCTTGCAAATTCATACATAATACATAATTAATAGGTGCTGTTCAGTATTTCAACCAAAAATAAGCCAACAGTAGCCAGGAGTTATTGGCATGAACTAAGATATATAAATATGCGGCGAACAATAATATTAAGCATTAGCAGCAATCCTCATTTTGCTTGCTAGGTTTGCTTATTAAATAGGCGCAATCAATGCGAAGGGGTTCTCTTGAGTTTTGGCCACATAGGCGTGCAAAAAGGCCGATGCCACGGATAAGGCACTGGCCTGCTTTGTCAGAGCCAGCGCTGCTCGGCTTCGTAGGCTTCAAGGCAGGCATGACGCACGTTATGCAGATAGACGATACAAACAGCGCGTCAAAAGGCACAGAAGTGGCTGAGCCTGTTACAATTATAGAAACCCCAAAGGTTTATGTTTATGGCGTTCGCTTCTATGCCAAGGATCCGGTAACACGCTACACACGCGTAGCCGAAGAGGTATACGACAAGGCCCTAGCGCAAAACATAGGCATTAAGAAAACAAACACAGAAAGCATAGAAAGTGCAAAGTCAAAGATTGAAAGCTTCAGCAACTTAAGCTTACTGGCTTATGTAAGCCCAATGGGCATTGGCTTTGGCACTAAGAAGCTAATGCGTTTCGAAATAGGGCTTGGCGGCACTAAGCAAGAAAAGCTTGCGCTTGCAGAGAAGACCATTGGCAAAGAGATCAAGGCAGCGGATGTTTTCAAGCCTGGCGAGTACGTAGATATTATTGGCATAAGCAAAGGAAAGGGCTGGGAAGGGCCCGTAGCTAGGTTTGGAGTTGCAAAGCAAAGGCGCAAGACCACTGGCAAGGTAAGGCACGTAGGCACGCTTGGCCCGTTCCATCCGCCAAAGGTTCTCTATTCTGTGCCCATGGCAGGCCACAAAGGCCACAACTACAGGACAGAGCTAAACAAGCGCATAATGAAGATAGGCGCCCAAAGCAGCACTGCAGAGATAGAAGTAAAAGGCGGTTTCCCGCACTACGGAACCGTTAAGAACGATTACATAATAGTGCACGGCTCTGTGCCTGGTGCTCCGGGCATTCTGTTAAGGCTAAGAAAATCTTTAAGGCCTACAAAGAAAGGGCCAGAGCCGAAGATAAGGAGCATATCACTTAGCTCCAAGATAGGCGCTTAATATGGAGGCAAACGTTTACAAAATAGACGGCACTGTTGCAGGCAAGGTAACACTGCCCGATATTTTTGGCACGCAGTACAAAAAGGACTTGGTGCTTAGGGCTCTTCTCGCAGAACAGAGCAGAGATTACCAACCGCAAGGAAGGGATCCCCTTGCAGGCATGCGCACATCTGCGACATATGTAGGCAGGTACAATACCTACAGAACGCTAAGGCACATGGGCGTTGCAATAAGGCCGAGGCAGAAACTTGCAAAGGGCGCGATGGGCGAAGTGCGGAGAATACCTTCGGCAAGGAAAGGCAGGAGGGCGCATCCGTCAAAGGTCAACAAAACAATAGAGGAACGCATAAACAGGAAAGAATACAACAAAGCATTGAAAATGGCACTCGCAGCAACGGCAAGCAAGGAAGAAATAGAGAATAGGCACGTCTTTAAGGGCGCGTTGCCTGTTGTAGTGGAATCTGGAATTGAACATGTTACAAAAACTAAGGAGCTTTACTCAATACTAGAAAGGCTTATAGGTAATGACCTTGAAAGGTCGCACAATCCTAGGCTCAGGAAGGGGCTTAGAAGGCTCTCAAGGCGCAGGATATTCAGGAAGAGCGCAGTAATTATAGCAAAAGACGCTAGTTCGCTCGGTCGTGCAGGTCGCAACATACCTGGAATAGACGTAGTGCAGATAGACAAGCTAACGATAGGAAAGCTTGCACCTGGAGGTAACCCAAGGCTCGCAATATGGACAGAGCCTGCTATAAAGGGCATTTCTGCGGTTTTTGAATAAGCAAAAAGGCAAATAGGTAATGGGTAATAGAATGAGCATACTTATGTATCCGCTGGCTACGGAAAAGGCAATAAACATGATTGACAAAAACAACACAATAACATACGTAGTCGCGCTGCATGCAACAAAGAATCAGGTTAAGAAAGAATTTGAAGAGCGGTTTGCGGTAAAGGTGAAAAAGGTAAATATTGGCATAAGTGCAAAAAATTCAAAGAAGGCGTACATAACACTTGACAAAACGCAAAAGGCAAGCGACCTTGCACTTAGGCTAAAGCTTTTGTAGTGGTACAATGGGCAAGCGATTGAGGCAACAGAGGCGCGGAAAAGGCAGCAATGCCTATACAAAGCCGCCAAAGAGCGGCAGGTTTGATGCCTTGCTGCCAAACAAGGAGCCAGCAGGCGTTCTTGAAGGCGAAGTAATGGAATTTATAGACAATCCGCTGCACAACGCTGCGCTGATGCGCGTTAAATACTTTGACAATTCGGAATCTGTGCTTATAGCGCCAGAAGGCATATACATAGGAAGCAAGGTGCAGGAAGGTCCAGGAGCAGGAATAAACATAGGCAACGTGCTGCGGCTTTCTGAGATACCCGACGGCGTTTTCGTATGCAACGCAGAGCTTACTCCTGGAGACGGCGGCAAGCTGGCAAGGGCAGCAGGCGCTTATGCAACTGTAGTTTCACACGGAGACGGCACAGTAACGCTTTTACTGCCGTCAAAGCAAACCATAGAACTTAGTGGCAGGTGCAGGGCAGAGATAGGCGTCGCCTCAGGCGGCGGCACGGTAACTGAGCCTTTGATGAAAGCCGGAAAGAGCCACTATATAATGCACGCAATAAACACAAAATGGCCTGTTAACCGCGGGGTTAAGATGAATCCTGTAGACCATCCGTTTGGAGGCAAGCAGCACCACAAGGGCTATTCAAGCATGACCTCAAGGAACGCGCCGCCTGGCGCTAAAGTAGGCAGCATAGCCGCAAGCAGAATAGGCAGAAAGAAGCGTGGTTGATATGGTAAGGGATTTTCTCTACAGGGGCAAGACCGTTGAAGAATTGAGCGCAATGAGCATAGGCGATTTTGCAAAGCTCATAGGCTCGAGAGAGCGCAGAAGCATAAAGCGCATGAGCTTCGAGTATAAGAAACTAATTGAAAAGGCAGAGAAGGCAAAGAAGAGCGGCAAGCCCAAGGCAATAAGGACAACTTTGCGCGAAGCCGTGATATTGCCGCAGTGGCTTGGATTGCGCTTTGGAGTGCATGATGGAAAAGAGTTCAAGGAAATAAGCATAACGCCTGAAATGCTTGGACACAGACTAGGCGAATACGCCTTTACGGTAAAGCGCGTGCAGCACTCTGCGCCTGGCATTAGAGCTACGCGCGGAAGCAAGTTCTTGGCGGTTAAATGACACACAGATACACTTTCAAGACCAGCGACAATATGGCATACGCCCAGGCATACGACGTGAATGCAAGTTACAAGGACCTTTGCGCTGTATGCGACGCGATACGTTATTCAAGAACAGGCGATGCCTTTGCGCTGCTTGACGCGATAATAGCGAAGGCAATGCCAATAAGGTTCAAAAGATTCAACAAGCACATGGGAGCGAGGCACGAGCTTGGCGGTGCAAAAGGCGCGTATCCGATAAAAGCAGCAAAAGAAGTGAAGAATGTGCTTGCAAACGCAGTTGCAAACGCCCAGCTCAAGGCAATAGACTCAGAAAGTGCAATAGTAGCATACGCTACTGCAAACAAAACACACATAGAGAGGCGCTCTCCAAGCAAGGGCAGCCTTTCGTGGGGCAGGGGCATGTACGGCTTTTCTGCCAGGGTGCACAGCGATATAGAGTATGCCAAGATAGAAATAGCCATAGCGGCGCCTGAAGTAGTGGGAAAGAAGCCAAGAAGCATACGCGTGTTTAGAGTGGCTAAGCCCGAGCAGCAAGGCAAGGCAAAGCTATCGAAAGACCAGAAGGCGCAAAAAGAGAATAAGCAAAAGCCAAAGGAAGGCGCTGAGGCAAAGCAGGCACAAAAGGCAGGTGCACAGGACAACGCAGAGCGGCCTGCGCACAGCGAAGAAAAAGATGCTAAGTGATTTTTTGGCGATAGAAAGAAAATTTATAGAGGATGCGCTTGTCAAGGCGCGCACAAGCAAATACCTTGAGGAAGTTCTGAGCAAGGCAGGCTTCTCAGATATAGAGATACAGAAGACCCCAATGCTTACGCGAATAACTGTTTGGGTTACTAACCCTGGCAGGGTCATCGGCAGAAGTGGCGAAACAATCAACGCACTTACAAAGACCATAAGTGAGAAGTTCAACATTGAAAACCCACAGATAAGCGTGGCAGAAGTAAGCAACCCGATGCTAGAGCCGAGGCTTGTTGCGCGCTACATAGCAAATGCCCTTGAGCGAGGCGCAAACGCAAGGAGGCTGTTGCATTCGGTGCTGAACGATATAATGTCTAACGGCGCGATGGGCGCGGAGATAATCGCAACTGGCAAGCTTGCGGCCAAAGGCGCAAAGGCAAAGCAAATAAAGGTAAGGCAAGGC
>JAVZPT010000002.1:0-25402 GCA_038881455.1 Candidatus Micrarchaeaceae archaeon
AAAGGAGCTTTTCAGCGACGTCTTCCAAGTAGGCATAAGGAACATAGACGAGAAATCCGCAAAGCAAATAGGCAACAACAGGCTTTTCCTAATAGACGACGCAAGGGAGATGGGTTTCAAGGAGCTTGGCAAGCTAATAAACGAACAGAGCAAGGAGAGCCTGTATGTAACTATAGACTTTGATGTGCTTGACCCGAGCGAGATGCCAAGCACAGGGACGCCAGAGCCAAACGGCATGCACTTCTCTGAGGTTCTCGAATTTATTAAGGAGCTTTCAAAAGGGAAGCGCCTAGCAGGAGCCGACTTTACAGAGCTTTCGCCAATTCCTGGATTTGTTGCGCCTGATTACCTCGCAGCAAAGCTTATTTATTTGTTTATTGGCTATTTCTACAAAGGCGATTGATTGCCAAGGCAGCATGCCCTTATGGCTTTTCTTGCAGCTGCGCTGCTTCTTGGCACTGCTTTGGCTAGCACCGTTACGCTGACAGGAAGCTGCAACGGGATAGTGAGAAACAACACTGTGCAGTTCTCGCTTGCGAACAGCGGTAACGGCACTGCGCTTAACGTTATTGTGAACCCTTACATAGCCGACGCAGAGGTTGTTGGGAATTATTCTTTGAGCGACCTCGTTCCCAATTCCAGCTACAACTTCAGCATAAGGCTCACGAACGTGACTGCAAAGGGCTCTTACGGCGATTACTTCATAGTGGCGTATCAGCAAGGCACGGGCTTCTTTTCAGCGCTGTTTCCTTGTATGATGTATTTTGGAAACACAAGCGCCACATCGCAGCTTTCAGTAATAAGCTCGTTTAGCGCCCGCAATTCTTCCTTTGGCGTCGTAACTGTGAATTTGTCAAATGAGAAAGCCACAAACGTAACTGCAAACGTTATGCTTCTAGTGCCGCCTATGGTAAGCGTGGTTGGGCAAGCGCAGCGCCAGGTTTTCCTATCTGCTTACAAGCAGTCAGAACTGCGCTTTTATGTAAACACCACGAGGGCTCCTGGCGTTTCTTTTGCAGGGGCAGCAGTGGCTTGGTACCAGCGCGGCGGCGTTAACTTTTCTACGCTCTCTGTCTTTTCAGGCTACCAGTACGTAGCTAAGCGCAATACAGGCACGATCATAATAATTGCTTCTATTGTTGTTTTGGCTTTGGTTGCTTCTCTGGCTGTTCGCGCCTTTCTTAAAGGCAAATCCAAGAAGTAGAGCGGCAGCGTCTATGGAGTGTAATTCAGCAGTTCGTAGTAAGTTACGTTTATGCCGTCAGGCGTTTCGTTTGTTGCAAGCACCTTCGTCTTGAAGCTGTTTACTACTGCTTGGCATATGCCGTTGTGCTGTGGCGGCACAGTGCACCAGTAGCCATAGTCGAATACGAAGCAGCTGAATTGCGAAAGCTCACTTGCAGTTGTTTGGTTGTGAGCGAATATATAATCCGCTTGCGCCGCTGGCCTGCCTACTTCATACCATATGTCTGGCGTTGAACTAAACACAAGGCAGTTCGTTGGCACAGCGCTGTGCATTTTGTAAAAGTCTTGCATTACTTGGTAAATCTGATACTGCTGCGGCATTTGGCTCGGGCTTAGCGTTATCGCTCCAGAAATTGCAGCAAACGGCAGAGCAAACAAAACAGCAGAGGCTATGGCAATTGTTATGTAATGGCCAATCCTCTTTATGGCTATAATCCTGCCCATGCGCTTCGAAATGCGCTTTGAAATGTCGTATGCAGCAAAAGCAGCAAGAAGACAAAGGCCAGGCAGCAATTGTAGCATAAACCTTACATCAACGCCGTAAGTAGCATAGCCAGCGTAAAAAGAAGTGTAAAAAACAAAGTAAAGCAAAGGCCAAAGGCCGAGCAGTGCAAGCATGCCAAACCTGTTCCTATATTCTTTATCGAGCGAGAGCAGTACGCATCCAAAAATAGCCAGAGGCGTTTCCAGGAACAAAAATTCTGTAGGGTATATGTTTTTGCCGCTGATAAGCCCTAGTACGTAGTATACGTTGACCGGTATGTTTTCCATAAAGTTGCCTAATGAAACTGCGCTTTGACCTGTGTTCTGGCCGTAATTGCTGCTGCCAGGAGCAAACGTAAGCTGCGCCTCTATTGCAAAGTAATGAATTTGCGGAAGCAAAAGCAGGAGAGCAACAAGCACTATTATGAGTGTTTTTGCGTCTTCATTTATTGCGCGCTTTACCTCACTCACGCTCCTTCTGAACGTCTCCTTTACGCTGTTCTTGCCAAACACGAAGAACAGGAAAACAAACAAGGGAATTAGCAGAATAGCCTCAATGCGCATGTATGCTGCTAGGACCATTGCAAACAAGAACATTGCTAGTGTATTCCTGTTTCGGTTCTTTGCGAAGACCACGAAGAAGAAAAATGCAAATGCGGAGAGCATCATGAACGGCAGGTCTATGTCTGCCATGCTCCTCGACCATATGAACAGCTCAGGCGAAAGTGCAAATACAAAGGCGCCTAGAACTGCAAGCTCCTTGTTTTCGAAAAGCGCGCTTGCAAGCAGAAACACTGCCACTATGCTCAACGCCCCAACAAGCAGCTCAAGGTTGAATGCGGTCGCGGTTCCTATCCCGAAAAGCGCAAAAGCGATTGCGATGAACAGGGTCCAGCCCACAGGGTCGTGGTACAGCGCGTTTGCATAGCACCTGTCAACATAACCAGTGCCAAATTGGCACCACAGTGCGTTGGCATGATGCAGTATGTTCATCGCAACGCCTTGGTATATGTTCTCATCGAAGTAGAGCTGCTCAGCAGGGTGCACGAAAAGCAGCGAGAAAGCTAAAAAGAATGCAAGTATTATAAACAGGAAAAGCAGCGAATACTTGTTTACGCCTTTTCTAAGCGCGCCTGCAAGGTCGCGCCTGCCAAGGTATATTGAGTAAAGCAATAGCGCAAAGGACGCAGATACAGCAAGAGTGGTTTCATAGCCTATTGGCATCTTATGCATCCTTTGCCCTTTTGTTCTCTACATAGAAGCCGCATATAAACATGTGGCGCGTGCCTGTCTTTTTCATCGTTTCTATGGCGTCTTCTGGGCTTCTCACTATGGGCATGCCGTGTATGTTGAAGCTTGTGTTTAGAACAACGCCGTAACCTTCGCGCTTCTTCACCTGCCTTATAAGGTCCCTGTATGCCGCGTTCTCATCGCCGACCATCTGCGGCCTTGCTGTATTGTCCACATGTATTACAGACCTTAGCCTCGGCGCCATTTCGTCCTTTACAGCATAAGCCATGGTCATGAACCTGTCAAGTCCCTTCGGGTCCTTGAGCAGCGCCCCTGCCTCTTCGCTTAGCATTGACGGAGCGAAAGGCTGGTACCATTCACGCTGCTTGACATAAAGGTTAAGCTTGTCCTTTACGGTTTCTGAGCCTGCTTTTGCTATTATGCTCCTGTTGCCAAGCGCCCTTGGGCCGTACTCCATCCTGCCATTGAACCAGAATACGTAGTTGTCGCTGTGCACAAGCTCTGATGCGTGACCTGCCATGTCGCTCTCTGACTCGAAATATATTCCGCTTTCTTCCCTTTCCTTCCTAAGTACGCTTTCAACATAAGATTCGTCGAAGCCGTCGCCAAAGTATGCGTTTTCGAATCTGTAAGAGCTTGTGCCGTTGAGCATGTAGTTCACGTACATTGCTGAGCCCATTGCTATGCCGCCATCGCCCATGTGCGGGAACACAAACCACTCCTTTACTTCGCCAAGGTTTCTTATCTTCATGTTTGCCTTTACGTTTGAGAATACGCCGCCTGCCATTGCTATGCGCTCCTTGCCAAACCTTTTCAGCGCGTTGCTTGCCAGCTCGACTAGCGCGCGCTCTAGGAGCTGCTGCGCGAAGTATGCAAGCTGCTCCCTAGGAGTAGACCAAGCTATGCCTTCAAGCAAGCCGTACTGCCTTACTGGGTTGTACTTAGTTCTTACATCTATTCCCTGAACCTTCAAAAAGTCCTTGAGCTTGTTTTCTTCGAACTTGAACGGGTACGAGTAATCGGCCATCGCCATTACCTTGCCCTCATCTTCAAGCTCCCGCATGCCTACAAGGTTTGTTACCTGCTCGTAGATTATGCCTATGGAGTTGTTTGCGCTTACTGCATGGTGCCTCTCGAGCCTGCCGTTCTCAAAGGTGCTTATCGTTGTGCTTAGCCCATCGCCATAGCCGTCTGCAGTGAGTATGAGCGCGTTTTTGAAGCCTGATGCAAACGCGGCTGTAGCTGCATGCGCTATGTGGTGCTCTACGGCATAGAGCCTGAAATCCCTGAAGCCCATGTGCCTAAGATGCCTCGCAACTACTGCCTTGCTTATGCTTTCGCAGCCAGGCAGCCTGCCTATCATGTTTTCCCAGTATTTTAGCCTATACTGAAGGCCGCGCGTCTTGTACATAAGCCCTTCTACTCCTTTTTGCGATAGCTTTCTTCTCCTGAGCTTGTAGTAGCGCTCCATCTGGTAAGGGAATACCCTTGACAGCGTCTTTGCAAACTCAGTAGTCGAGAAAGCGACCGTGCCTATGTCGGTTGGCTTTATGCCGGCAAAGCCAAGCGCTGCCTTTATTGAGTTGTATGGAAACTTTACCTCAAGCTTCCTTTTTGTATACCGCTCTTCGTTAGATGCGAACACGATCTTGTTGTCTTCTAGCAGCGCAGCGCCAGAATCGTGGCCGTCCCATAATCCCAGAACGTACATAAAGCGCCTCACAAATAAAAACAAACATGCCTGCAAACGTTTCAAGCCTGCCTAAGGCTTTTCTGCGTGCCTATTGCCTGCTCCTTTTCGTAGGTTTTGACTTGAGCCTGCGCATCGCCTCGTCAAGGCTCTGCTTTAGCTCGTTGCCTATAAAGCGCCCAGAGAGCGCGTCGGCCCTTGATGCGATGCTTATCTTAGTTGCGTATAGCCTTGCTATCTTGCCCTTCTCTGTTTTCTGTGCGTTGGCAACGTCTTTAAGCTTGAAAAGCACGCCATACTTAGGGGGCTTTGCCCCATATTTCAGATGCCTGAAGAGCGCTTTTTCAGCGCCAAGCAGCTGTATGGTGCTTGCAGGCATATTTGCGAGCTTATTAAGCGAGCCGGCTTTGCTGAGCAGCTCAGCCGCTAGCTTGTACTCTATGAGGCTTGCCGTATTTGGCATTAGCTTTGCGACAGAAGCCTTCAAATAGGCGTCTATGCTGCTTTGAAGGCTTTCAAGCGCAAGCTCTGATTCTGCTAATTGCCTTATAACATTGTATTCGCTTTCTTCAGGCTCCTTTCCTATGCTGCTGTTTGCAAGCCTTTTAAGCTCCTCGGGCTCCATGCCTGAGGCTCTGGCAAGCGCCTCATAATCTGCTTGCCTCTTGCTCTTTCCTACACGCGCCACAAGCGATGCATAAGCATGTTGGCTTATCCGCAGTTCAGGGAAGTATATTCCGTACCATTCAGTAAGCCTCTCGTGCACAAGGTTTTTTGCCTTTTCAAGATCGTTGTAAGTGTTGATTGCCTGCATTACCGCGTGCTCCCCAGTAGAGTAAGCCTGCGCAACCGATTCCTTTGCCAATTGAAGCAGCCTTCTGCGCTTCTGCTCTGCGGTTTCCTTCAACAAAGCACCTATGCGTATACAATTGAACGGCAAATATTATATTTGCATGCTACATATATTATGGTATTATGGCGAAACGAAGCCAAGCGCGCGCAGAAGCAACCAGGAGGCGCGTAAACGCGCTGCTTTCTCTTGCTGCTTTGCTAGCCGTAATTCTTTCTGTTGTGCTTGTTTCTGCAATATATTTCAGCAATATCAGAACTGGCGGTGGCGCCGCAGCGTCGGGCAGCGCAGGCATAGCCGTGCATATAAATGTCCAAGGCTTCACCACTGCTGCTCTTACCGTTGGCGTGTATGGCAGCGGCGCAAACGCGTCTGTGCCGCTACGTGAAATCGGCAAGTGCGTTGCGCAGTTGCCGTTGTCGGTTAACATTACGCCAATGCCTGGGTACAGCGCAGCAAACCGCACGCTTATTCTTCCATGCAGTTCTAGCAGCACGGTGGTCTTCACAGGGCTCAGGCCTTTCTCCAATTACCTTGTTTATGTGAACGGCTCATCTGGCACGTACTGCGTGCCAGGGGTCGCCTGCCCGCTGTTTATACTTTACGTGCATAACAACGAAAGCGTAGAAACGCTGGGCGCAAACAGCTTAGTAAACGTTACTTTCAGCGTATAGCCTTTATATGCTTGCTGCGAAAGCATACTGGTAAAGATGGCCCGTTTTGTCTCAGTAGTGCTGCCTACTTTCAACGAAGCTGAGAACATACGCCAGGCGATACATGGAATTAGGCGCGAGTTCGGCTCAATAGGCATTAAAAATTATGAGATAATAGTTGTTGACAAGTACTCGCCTGACAGCACAGCTAAGATTGCAAAGGGGCTCGGCGCAAAGGTTATTTACTGCAAGAAGGGCAAAGGCGCTGCGCTTGTCAAGGGGCTCAGGCTCGCAAAGGGCGACGTTCTCATATCTATGGACGCAGACCTGTCAAACGAGCCCAAAGAGCTCAGGCTTCTCATAGACGCAATCGACATAGGCTATGATGTCTGCCTTGGATCTAGGTTCATAACAGGCGGCGGCTCTGAAGACATGCCGCTTGTGCGCGTTATCGGCAACAAGTTTTTCGTTTGGCTTGTCAATAGCCTATTCCGCGCGCACTATACAGATATGTGCTACGGCTACCGCAGCTTCAGCAGAAAGGCTTTCAAAAAGCTGGATTTAAAAGAAGAAGGCTTCGGCATAGAAACAGAGATGAACATAAAGATAGCAAAGGCGAAGCTGAAGGCGACTGAGGTGCCGAGCTACGAAAAGAAGCGTCTGCACGGCGATGCAAAGCTCAAGACACTTCGCGATGGCTACACCATACTAATGACAATACTCAAAAACCTGCTCTAGCCGCAGCGCAAGCGCGTGCAACCGTTTTTAAGTTTTGCATTTAAATATGTTTTTGCATGGACCCAAGCAACAAAGGCGTTTATTCAATAATCTCGCGCCGCGGAATATTCTTCAGAGCTTTCGGCATATACAACGAGCTCGCTGGCTTCTACGACTACGGGCCCGTAGGCGCGCGCATAAGGAAAGGCATAGAGAAGCTCTGGCGCAAAGAGTTTGTTACACGCACATGCGCATACGAAATAGAGACTTCGCTGCTTGTTTCAGAGCCTGTGCTTACTGCAAGCGGCCACTTGGCAACGTTCACAGACCCTATAACGTATTGCGAGGTATGCGGCACGCCATACAGGGCTGACAAGCTCGTAGAGGCAGAGCTTGAAAAGCATGGCAACTTAGATGAAGCAAAGAATGTGAAGAAAGAAAGCGCCGAAGAACTAGAGAAGCAGCTCAAAAGCTTTGGAATAAAGTGCGAGAAGTGCGGCAACAAAAAGTTCAGCAAGATAGAAAAGTTCAACCTTATTTTCAATACGCACGTAGGCCCAACAGGCAAAGAGCGCGCGTACTTAAGGCCTGAGACTGCGCAGGGCATTTTCGTAGACTTTTACGAGTTGTGGCATACGCAAGCGCAGAAGCTGCCAATGCTTATTGCGCAGTCAGGCAAGTCCTTCAGGAACGAGATATCGCCAAGGCAGCTGCTTATCAGGCAGAGGGAGTTTTGCCAGCTTGAGCTAGAGCTTTTCTTCGACCCAAAAGCCGAAGAGCAGGAGCGCATAGGCGTGTACGAACTGCCTAAGCTCCTCGGCGAGCGCGTAAACTTTGCAAAGGCAGGCTCAGAAAGCGCCGAGTCGCTGGCTCTAAGCGAGCTTCTAGAAATGCGGCTCATACCAAACAAGTACTTTGCGCTGCTGCTATTCATAGAAAAGAAGCTGATAGGCGAGCTTGGCATAAGCGACTACAGGTTCAGGCAGCTTGAGCCAGAGGAACTGCCGCACTACTCAAAAGCCAACGTTGACCTTGAGGCAAATACAACTTATGGCTATGTAGAGATAGCTGGAAATGCGTACAGAACAGATTACGACCTTTCGCAGCACGCAAAGCTGAGCGGCAAAGACCTAAGCGTTGGCTCAGGGCCTGCCAACAAGCTCGTGCCTCACGTTATCGAGGCGAGTATGGGCCTTGACAGGCTCTTCCTTGCTGCGCTAGAGCATGCATACCAAAAAGGCGGCGAGCGTGGCTGGCCATGGCTAAAGCTCAACGAAGAAATAGCGCCTTACAAATATGCAGTATTGCCACTGCAAAAGGACGAGAAGCTAACTGCGAAGGCAAGCGAGCTCTACATTCAATTGCTCGAGAAGGGAATAAGCTGCTACTACTCAGAAGCAGGCAGCATAGGCAAGCGGTATGCAAAAGCAGATGAGATAGGCGTGCCTTACTGCATAACAATAGACTACAAAACCCTCGAAGACAACACAGTAACGATAAGAAACAGAGACGATACAAAGCAGGTGAGAAAAGACGCGTATGAAATTTAGAATAAGTGTTTCTGACTTTTCCCTGCTCAATACTTATTCCAGTGGCCAGGTTCTTAATTTTGTAGGCGTGCTTTCTGAGCGCAAAGGCGCCCAGAGGCTTTGCTTTGCAACAGAAAAGGCCTATTACGAAGTTGCGTACAGGCACGCAAGCAGAAGCGCAAGCGGCGCGCTGAGCTGCGTTGCTTATGCGCAAGCAGGCAAGTCAGAGGCAACGCGCGAGCTTGTGGGCATGCTTGGCCTGCACAATCCGATAAAGAAGGTTTATTCAGAGTTTGCCAAGGACCCTGTTTTGAGCGCAGCCGTGAAGAGCGCCTATGGCATGAGGCTCACAAAGGCAGACCCTTGGCAAGCAGGCGTTTGCTTCATAATATCGCAGTTCAACAACATAAAGCGCATACGCCTTATAGTGCAAAGGCTGATGCGCGAGTTCGGCGAAAGGCAGGGCGCTCATTTCCTGTTCCCAAGCAGCGAGGCTCTTTCGCGTGCAGGCAAGTATGGCCTGGACCATTGCGGGCTTGGCTTCCGCTCAAAGTACTTGCTTGAATTCGCATCGCAGTATTGCGCAGGCGCCTTGAAAGGAATAGAGCACATGAAGTATGAAAAGGCGAAGGAAAGGCTTATGGAAATAAGCGGCATAGGGGACAAAGTAGCCGACTGCATACTGCTTTTCGGCTACGGCGACACGCGCGCATTTCCTATTGATACATGGGTAAAGCGAGCAATGGAAGCATTATACTTCAACAACAGAAAGGCAAGCATCAGGAGCATGCATGCGTTTGCAGAGAGCCGGTTCGGCGCCCTTGCAGGCTACGCCCAACAGTACCTATTTCAATACGCTAGGCAAAAACGTCTAACAAGCAAGAATCAAAGAAAAACGAAAGCCTTTTAAATGTTTATGTTTATGGAATAAGCGAAATGAAGGCGTGGTAATATGAAACTACGATTTAGAGCGCAAAGCGCTATGGAATACCTAATGACCTACGGCTGGGCTATACTGATAATTGCGGTGGTGCTGGGCGCGCTGTTCAGCCTTGGCGTTTTCAGCAGCAGCTCATTCCTTGGCACAGCGTGCATTCCACAGAGCGGCTTCCTTTGCAGCAACCCGACAGCAACTTCAGGACTTTTGTCTGTTACGATTGGACAGGCTACCGGAGCCACATGGTCTTCGGCAGAGGCATGCTTCGTACCTACAGGCACAACGGTACCGAGTTCGTGCAGCCAAGACACTTCTAACGACATAATATCAGGCGGCCTTGTATCGGGTCAGACAGAACCAGTGTCGTTTACAATAAGCCAAACTACATTAGGAGCAGGCGTTTCAGGCCAGATTTGGGTCACATACAGCGTGTCTGGTGGAGCGTCAAACCTTATGACTGAGGTAGGCACGGTAACGGCCAAAGTGTCATAAACGCTGTTTTAGTTTTTCTTTTCTTTTCCTTTGTTTTCCTCTTATTTTCTCTTATTTTGCTTTTTGTTAATTTGGTTATTCTTTGCTACTTTTACATTGATTTTTGTATGATGCTGGCGCTGCCGCTTCTCCTTGTCTTATCTGATACGAGCCATAACGCCTGCTGCAAAGGTATAAAAACTTTTTAATAGTATTTTTTCTGATTTGATGGCGTTCCAGTTTCGTCTTGCAGCGTTTGCTTTGCTAGGCCTCGCGCTTCTGCTAGTATGTTCAAATTATTCAAATGCGTACTCTACCTCGCAGCTGAATTCTTTGCTTGTGCGCTACAATGTATCATTGGCATTAATCGCGTCGCTGAAGCCTGTCTATATAAATTACTCTGGAATAGAGTACATTGTTCTTTATAACAACACAACCCCTTACTTTATTGTCAACACATCAAGCGACAGTTTCGTGCTTAATGCAACGAGCATATACCAAATAATAAGGAACTACACCATAAGCAACGCGCTCTCGAGCATTAACTTTTCAAAGCTCGGAACGCTAATGAGCAAGTATCAAAGCTCTTCTGCTGGGCCGATAAACGATTGCCTGCATGAAACAGGGCTCTCTACTGGGCTTACCTGTACGCTTGCAAACAACTGCGCTTCATGCCAGGCAGTTCCTGTGTGCAAGGATGTGCTCGACAATACATCAGGTCCTAGCGGCGTAGTTGGCCTTGGCATAATAAAGTTTGAGAACCAGTACAGCGCGCTAAACTCAAGCTATAACGAGTTTAATTCGCTGCTTCGCAGTATAAACGATACAAACGCGCTTTTGAGAATTTCAGGACTTATTAGCACTTTCCGCAACATATCAAACATAAGCAGCACGCTTTACCAAAACCCTATATTCCCGCCGGCAAACGTAACTCCAAACATGCTAGCAACATGCATAAACTATCCTACGCTTACAAGCGCGCCTTGGTACTGCTCTGCAGTCGGCTTCTGCGAGCAGCTTACCTATAACGCTTCGCTCCTCGGCGCAATGCAAAGCGAAATAAACGCAATAAACAGCTCGCCGCTCTCCAACGAGCAGGTCTATTCGCTGGCGCAGAAGGCAGGCGCCATGCAGCTAAGCTATGTTTACCCTGTGCTTTCAAGGCAGCGCCTTGCAGAGCTTAACTCTGCAATAAGCTCCGTGCTTGGAAACTATTCGAGCACAGTAAACGGCGCAGAGGCGCTGCTAGCGCACATAAACAATTCCACAGTTGTAAACGGGCTTGTGCTGCTTGAAAAGAGCTACAGCGCGCTGCAGAGCAACTACTTGACAGAGAACATAAGCAGGGCCGTTAACGCGACTGCGTTGCTGCTCAGAAACCTCAGCGCAGCGTATGCAAGGCTAAACAGGACATATTCAAGCATGCTAAGCCTTGCATCAGATAACACAGCAATGCTCATCGAAGCGCAGCTTACAAACCCACAGCAGGCAGGCCTTGAATACCTTGCTTTGGAGCAAATGCAGCTCAACGGCAAGCTAAGCCAAGGCAACCTGAGCAACATAACTGGAATAAGCTCGGGCCTTGAAAGCATCTACGCAAAGGCAAAGCAGTTCAGCACAGGCGCCTTTGGGCTGACTGAGATTGCACGCTATGCAGGCGGCGCGTTTGCAAGGCCTATTGCATTTGCGCTGCACATGCCTTATGCCAATTCCGTAGCTGCAGCGCCATTGCTTGGCTCTCTCCTGTCGCTCATAATAGGCATAGTTGCAATACTTTGCCTTGCATTCGCGCGTTCTTACCTTTTGGCGAAGCACAAGCTTGTTCTGAACAAGCGCACAGCAAAGAACTGGCGATTGCTATTTTATGCTGCTGTGCTTGTCGTGATCGTTTACGTGCTCGCAACATACGCACTGCTTGCGTATGCGAACGCGCATGCGCCTTACAGCGCGTTTGCAAGCGCAGTAGCAGGCTCAAAATACCTTGTTGTTGCGGTAAACGGCACGCCAACGCTTAATACGTATTCGTGCGCAAGCAGCATAAGCGAAAAGGCTAGCGCACTAGGCAAGCAGCCTGTGCTAGCTTCTTTCAGCAACGGCGTTTGCAAAGTTGGCAACAGCACAATGAACGTAAGCGCCTGCATGGATTATTACTCTGCGCTTAACGTGCCTATAATCCTGCTTAGCAACAGCACGGGCTCAGGAATTAGCCTTTACTCCCTTTACGGAACGGTGCTCAGCTATTCAGGAAACGCGTCTGTAATGAATGCCTGCTACCCTGCGCTGCTGCTGAATTGATGCTGCTTATGTTTGTCTTTTGAACAGTTGATTACATGGCAAAAGCCGCAAAGCAAGAGAAAAGGCAAGAGTCTGAAAAGCCTGAAAAGAGCAGCGATCGCGCGCGCAAGAAAAACCCTTTGCTGGTAGCAGTAGCGATAGCCGCGCCAGTATTTGTCGTATTTATTGCACTTACTCTTTTGCTGGGCACGCCAGGCGTGCCATTTTCCTTATTTAAGAGTAACTTCTACAAGGCAAGCCACGCTTCAATCGTGGCAGTATACGCCAACGAGTCGCAGTTTGTATACGAAGCCGACTGTGTGGTTACACTACGCGAGCTTATACATTTCAGCAATGCAAGCGCGGTGCACGTTTTCTTCATAAACAGCACCAACGGCACATGCACCTTCTCGCCCAGCGTAACAAACGCAACTTTGCAGGTTAGGCCTGCTAGCTACTGCATGGGCATAGCAGACTCAGAGCCCAGCATAATACTAAATTACAGCAGCATAAACGCAAGCTCTGTTACTGCCTATAGGCTGTATGTGCACGGCAACAGCGAATACATGCAGCGCTGCCCTATCGCTGTCGACATGTCTTGAAACAGCAAAACATGAGCGTTAGCCCAAAAATTCTGCGCCTCAGCTCAGCATGTGCCTACTCTATTGCAGAATCCAGCGTGCGGCCTATCGCAAGCACCTTTTTCCTTGTTATGTTGTATGCAGAAGAGCCCTTCTCAAATTCATCGAGCCGTATAAAGAGCCAGCCCTTGCCGTTCATGCGCCAGGCCACGAAAGTGGGAAAAGACGTGTTGTGTTGCCACTCAACAAGCTTCTCGTACTGCTCAAAATCCAGTGCAAGGCTGCTTTTGTTCCAGGCCTTGCATTCTATAGATATGAGCGAGCCCTTCTTTATGGCTATCAGGTCTGGGCTTATCGCGTTTACTCCAGAGCCTGCGCTCCTTATAACGGAATAGCCTTTTTGCGTGAGTATCGCGAAAAGCTCGCGTTCGGTTCTCGCGCCTTTGGCATAATTTCTCAACAAAACACCGGCTTTACGCAATCTATATAACGTTTTCCTTATTAATAATATTGTTTCAGCTAGGGCTTTGTTATGCTTATTGCTACACGTGCATGTGCGCAAAGGCATAGGCAGGCTTAGCCACGGCACTGTGATTGCGTGCTTGAAACCCGGCCTTCACTAAGCGAACGCGTTTTGCATCTTTATGGCGAAGGAGCACAGGTTACTGCCGCTCTTCCTGTTTGCCGTGGGCATAGCAGCAGCAATGGCAGTAGTGTAAGTAAAACAAAGCAGATTGAAAACAGGTGAAAGCATGGCAAAGACATACTTGGACATAGTAAAGTACATGATTGTTGTGAATTTTGGAATAGAGGGCCTGGTGGACAAGCCAGACATAATAGGGGCCGTTTTTGGCCAGACAGAAGGGCTGCTCGGCAACGAGCTTGACCTTAGAGAGCTGCAGAAAGGCGGAAAGATAGGCAGGATAGAAATAGACGTTTCACAGTCGGGAAACAAGACCTACGGAAGGCTTTACCTTCCTGCTTCGCTTGACAGAATCGATACATGCATTCTTGGCGCAGCAGTTGAATCTGTGGACCGAGTAGGCCCTTTCGACGCCAAGTTCCAGGTCGAGCGCGTTGAAGACACGCGGTCTGAGAAGCGAAGGAAGATAATTGAAAGGGCAAAGGATCTGCTCAAAAAGCTTCTTTCTACAGAGCTTCCAGACAGCAGGGAGCTTGCTGAGCTCGTAGAGAGCGAGGTAAAGGTTGCAGAGATCTCTAGCTATGGCCCAGAGCACCTGCCAGCAGGCCCAGACGTAGCAAAGAGCGATGAGGTAATAATAGTTGAAGGCAGGGCAGACGTTTTAAATCTGCTTAAGAACAGCGTATCTAACGTAGTTGCTGTTGGTGGCGCAACAGCAAATATACCAAAGAGCATAATTGGGCTTGCAAGTGAAAAAGAGGTAACTGTTTTTGTCGACGGCGACAGAGGTGGGGACATGATAGTGCGCGCCCTTGCAAACGCAATGGACATAGACTACGTTACCAAGGCGCCAGAAGGCAAAGAGGTAGAGGAGCTTACGCAAAAGGAGATAATAAAGGCGCTGCGCTCAAAAGTGCCTCTAAGCCAATACCTTGCTAACGCAAAAGCAAAGGAAAACGCAAGGCATGCTGAAAATTACGGATACGCAGCGCAGAGCTTGCAGAGGCAGCAGGAGCATGCGCCGCAACAAGACACGCAAGCAGACAAGTTGCTAGATCAGCAGAAAGGCGAAGACGCGCCTTCTGGCGCTAAGTCTGGCGCAAAGAAGCAAGGCGTAATTGGTTTTGAAGAGATAAGCGCAGAGGAAGAAGGGCTGCAAAGCGTAGACATTCCGAAGCTTGACGGCGTTGCAGCGCAGCGCGAGCCAGAGAGGCGTGAAAAGCCCGTGCTCGAAAGCGTTTTGCTGGCGCAGCTCTCAAGCGGCTTGGCTGAGCTTGCTGGAACTTTGCGCAGCAGGCTTTACGCTTCTGACGGTAGTGTAATAAAGGAAGCGCCAATACGCGAACTTTTGAACGAGCTTCAAGGCGCACAGGGCGTATACGGCGTTGTGCTCGACGGCGTTGTAACGCAGAGGCTCGTAGAGCTGGCACTGCAAAAAGGCGTAAAGGCGATATATGGAATAAGGTCAAACCCGATGCCAAAACTGCCTAGCGATATGATAATATACACGAAGGAGCAGGGCAAGCTGAGTTAGCTTTTCTTTCCAATTAGCTTGTCAATTGGCTTGTCAGAGGCGCTTGGCCAAGCCCCTCTTCGGCTCCTGCGATCTGATTCGGCGTTTCCACTATTCTCTGTTCGCTTGGCGTTAGCCTTTTAACCTTGTTTCTGCTTTCCAGATAAGCATACATGTCGCTGTAGCGCATGTCAAAGTTCCTGACCGCTATGTTGCCGAGCAGCGTGCTTTCAATGCGTGCAAACGTTGCGTGCGCGCCGCGCAGCGATGCAAGCTTTCTCATTTCGCTGTCGACCTCTTTTCTGTTTTTGGCGCTTATTATTGCAATTATTCCAAGCGGGCTTAGGGTATCGGCAATGTAAGAATATGCGCACTCCCTGCTGTTTTGGCTTACCATGTCTTCGTACCACTTTTCCTTGCTGCTTTCGAACAGCTTGCTATTGCTTATGCTCAGCTGTGCAATCACTGCGGCTGAACGCTCTGGCGCAGTCTCAATGTAGGTCATGCGCTTCAGAACGCCAGTCCTTGCAAGGCGCTCATACGCATACAGCATCTGCGTTGAACCTTGGCCGCACTCTGCGCCTATCTCTGAGAATGCCGCTCTGCCATTCTTCATGAGGCCAAGCAAAAGGTTCTTGTAAGAATCGAATAGGTTGAATTGGCTCACAAGTTCGGTGCTGGCTGGGAAAAAGCCGTGGCTTGTCCAGATCCTGCTAACATCTTCTATCATGCTGTAATTGCTGAGCTTTGCGTTGAATTTGCCTAGCAGGTACTTTACGTCTTCATATGTCCTGGAAACCAAGTAAGCAAAGAAGTCGCATGCGCCTTTGCAAGGCGCAGCGAAAAGCACCATGTGGCTGTTGCCCAGTGCGTTGGCAAGTTCTTTGCTCTCTGGGCGCTTGCCTTCAAACTTTATCCTAAGCGCGTATTCGTTAAAGCCTGCATTTGCCATTATTTCAGTAGCTTCGCCTATTATGCCCCTTTTGGTCTGAGACCTTGCCTGCCTTGCGAACTCCATGCGCCATAGATTTTCAAGGCTTATCTCTGGGAAAAAGCGCAAGCCATACTTTTCGATTGTTTTTTCAAGCAAGGCATAGGTGCTGGACTTGCTCATATGCAGCGTTGCAGCGATTTCTTGCAGGCTTGCCCTCGCGTTTACGCTCAACAACTTCAAGAGCGCATCTTCGTTTTGCTGCTCTATCTCTTTCTCTTTATCGAGCATGCGGTCGCCAATCAAAGATGCACTTAAAATTTATTATAGGTTGCGGTTCCGCACGAACAAGGTTCTGTCGTCGAATTGCGGCAAGCCAAGCGCGCAAAGGATTGCGCGCATCAAACTAAAGCCTTAAGTGCGCAGCCTTGCTGCAGCGCAAGCATGAAAAGCAGCTAGTCGAAGAACTCTTCAGGTTTGGGCGGCTCTTCAGGTATGCCTTTCCGCTTCCTTATTTCCCTTACTACCTTGTCCTGCAGTTCCTTTGGCATGCGCTCGTAGCCTGCGTATTCTGCATACCAGACAGCCCTTCCGCTGGTGGCGCTCCTGAGCTCGCTTGAAAATCCTTTTATTACTTCAGCCACTGGCATCTTTGCAGCTATTGCCGCTTCTTCGCCTTCCTGGTTTATCTCCTGTATGTGGCCGCGCTTGCTTTGGAGCATGTTTATTACGTCTGTGATGTATTCTTGGGGCACGTTTATTGTGAAGAGTTGCTTTGGCTCAAGCAGAATGTCATGGGCAAGCAGTATGCCGCCGTTTATCGGCCTTCGTATTGCGGGTATTATCTGTGCAGGGCCCCTGTGCACTGGGTCCTCATGTATTGTTGCATCAGTAATGAGGACCTTTATGCCCGTGCACTTTTCTCTGGCTAGCGGTCCGTCTTCCATCGCCTCTTCAAAACCTTCTATGAGAAGCTCCATTACCTCGTTCATGTACTGAACGCCGTGTGTTGCGTCTATGAGCACGCTTGAATTTTTGACATCTGCTATGTTGCGCGCCTGCTCCCTTGGCATGCCTGCGCTTATTATCTTTTCAATAACTTCTCTGCCTTTGGGCTTGCCTTCCTTCACTATGCCCTGCTCTATCAAATCTACAACTCCCTGCTCAAGGGGCTCTATGCTTATGTGGAATCTTGAAAGCTTGTTAGGGGCTTTGCCTTGCAGGTCTTCAACCTTGCCCTCTATCGTTTCCTTGTAGACTACTATGGGATCGCTTGTTGTTATTGGTATTTTGTAGTCGTTCCTGAGCTTTGTTTCTATAACTTCAAGGTGCAGCTCGCCAAGACCGCGTATTATGTGCTCGCCAGTTTCCTGGTTTATCTCTACTTTAAAAGTCGGGTCCTCTTTAGAAAGCTCCCTTAGCGCCTCTATAAGCCTTACTGTGTCTTTTGTGTTCTTAGACTCTATCGCCTTTGCCACAACCGGCGGCGAATAATGCCTTATCTCTTCAAAAGGCGTTATGCCTGTTTCGCTAATTGTGTCTCCCACAGAGACGTCTTTCAGGCCTATAAGCGCTGCTATGTTGCCCGCAGGTATTGCGTCCACAGGCACGCGGTCAGGGCCCATGTAGAGCGCTACCTGCTGTATTTTCTGCCTGTCTGCAAGGCCGCTGATGCTTACCTCAACGCCTTTGCGCGCAACTCCAGAAAAGACTCTTATTATTGCAACCTCGCCTGCGTGCTGGTCGTAGGTTATGCTGAAAACAACCGCAGCTAGTTTTGCGTTTGCGTCAGCTTCAAGCATCGCCTTGCCTTCTTCTACGTTCGTTTCGCCGCGCCAGATGTTTGGCAATCTGTAAGCCTGCGCTTGCTTTGGGTTCGGCAGGTGCTCAACAACCATGTTGAGCACGGCCTCGTCTATTGGCGCAATCTCCCTTAGCTTTTCAAGGTCGCCGTTTGCTGTGAGCTGGAATATGTCCTTGAAGGTGACTTTGTACTTGTTCATTATCTTTACAGAAATTCCCCAGCGTTCATAAGCAGAACCGAACGCGACGTTGCCAGAGCTTACGCTTATTTTCCATTTTTCAGCAAGTTCCTCACCGCCGTATCTTGCCATAAGCCTGTTTATGTTGTTTATTAGCTCAAGCAGTTTCTCGTAGACCTGCTCAGGAGTAAGCTTAAGCTCATTTATGAGCCTGTCTACTTTGTTCACGAACAGCACCGGCTTTGCCTTTTCCTTGAATGCCTGCCTAAGCACAGTTTCAGTCTGAGGCATTATTCCCTCTACAGGGTCAACCACAAGGACCACGCCGTCCACTGCGCGCATCGACCTTGTTACGTGCCCGCTGAAGTCTACGTGGCCTGGCGTGTCTATAAGGTTTATTATGTAGTCTTCGCCGTTATATTCGAAAGCCAAGGATATGTTTGCCGACTTTATCGTTAGGCGCCTCTCCTTTTCAATTTCGTCGTAATTTGTGTATAGAACTTCGCCAGCTACTGATTTCGAGATTATGCCTGCCTTAGCCAGAAGCGCGTCAGTGAGCGTTGTTTTGCCGTGGTGCACGTGCGCTATTATTGCCACGTTCCTGACTTTGGTTATGTCGTGCATTATCTTTACTACTTCTTCTGCAACAAACTCCTTCCTTACCATAGGATTACCTTGCGCTTCTTGCTATCCTCTCGCGTTCTACCCTCCTTTTTATCGCGTAGCTGTTGGGGTCTTTGCTTGCAGCAAGCATTATTTCTTCAGCAAGAGCCTCCTTAAGCTGCTTTCTGCTTTTGAATGAGCCTATGAGCGCCGCAAGCGCTATGTTCCTTAGTGCGACGTCAAGCCGCCTAGAAGCGCTTATGCCCACTGCGACGTTGTAGTTTATGCCGCCGTAGCGTATGCGAGTGGTGTCTTCTATTGGCGCAGAATTTTGAAGCGCGTCAACAAGCAGCTGTATTGGATTCTTGTTCGTTTTGCTGTGTATTATTTCAAAAGCGTCCTCAACCGTGCGCATAAGCTTCAGCTTCTTGCCCTGAAGCCTGCCCTCTGTCCTTATTACAATTCCGCCAACCTTCTTGCCTGTCCCTCCGCGCATCAGCTTGTTTACAAGCCTTTCGACTATGCTTGCCTGCATTACGTAATGGGCTTTGTCCTTTCTCCTGCCGAAAGTGTGTATGTTTGCCCTAGGCGCAAGCAGGATGTAGTTTGCAAGGCTCGCGTCTTCCACCAAAACATCCTTTACGCTGTACTTTCCAAACACAAGCTGCTCTCCTAAGCCAACGTTATGCGGTCTTTTTGCCGCTGGCCTGCGTGTTCTTGCGGGCTTTTCTGGCGCAGTTGCCTGTGCTGCCTCGGCCGATGGCGCTGCCTGCGTTTCTGTTGACGCAGCGCTTGTCTGATTGTCTTTAGCGTTTTCTTTTGTTTCTTGCATGTGCTCACCTCTTTGGCTTCTCTTTCCTGCCTTTTACAATTTCGAAGAGGTCTACACCATTTACCTTTATTACCCTGTATTTAAGTCCAGGTATGCTTCCCATCTGTCCGCGCTGGGATCCGCCAAGCCCCTGTACCATTACCTCATCGTGCTCTTCGATGAAGCCGATTGCGCCGTCGTAAGGAACGTATGCGCCAACCACCTTGCCGTTTTTGGTAAGCTGAACGCGCACGCACTTTATGAGCCCAGAGTGGGGCTGCTTCTGCTGCAGGCTGAACTTCTGTAGCACAAGCGCCCTTGCCATAGGGACCGTGCCTACGGGGTCGTACTTCTGCTTTAGCTTGAAATACTTCCTTTTCCACCATTTTTTGAGCATGCGCTCCCTGTGCCTTTTCTTTACGAGTTTCAATGCAGCGAATTCGCCTTTAGACAAAGCAGCACCTTGCTAATAGTTTTCTTCAAGTATCTTAGATGCGCCAGGATCAAGTATTGCCAGGGCGCTTACCCCAAACGGCCTGCCGCACACTGCGCCAAGCTCAACAGGATTGCCGTTGAAGCTTAGAAGCTTTGTGCCAGAAAGCATGCACGTATGCCTTATGTCGCTTATTCCGTTGCCCTTGCTTGACGAAGCCACAACAGCTGCCTTTGCCTTTCCTTGCGTTATCGCTTTAATGGTTTCCTTAATTCCAAGGCTCACGCTGCCGGTTTCTACTGCAAGCCTCAGATCTGCGCTCAGTTCTGGCATTTTAAAACCCAAGACTTTTGGTTGCCTGCAGGTGCTAAATAGCTGCTGCTGAGCAATCGCAGTAAATATTTTATGGGTAAGAGCTTAATAAATGTTGCTTTTTATGCTGCTAGGCAGTTGACAAATTGCTTTGTGCCGAGGTAAGCCTCAGCAGTTTATTCTTTATTTTTTTGTTTATCTCTATTTATGTAACCCCCTCATACACTGTTCCATAATTTAAAATGTCAATTTCCATGCAGCTTTATGAGGCAAACGCAAGCGGCAAAGCACGTTTCTGCATGCAAACCAGCAGCGCTTAACGCATTCAAAACCCGTGTTTTGCCAATGCGCATGCGCGCCAAGCAAGCACATGCTTTAAAAATTTGGAAACGCGTAAAAGCAGGTCAGTGCAGTATTGTTTGGCTGCAGCCTGCGGTGTCTATGCCGCCTTTGAAGGCAAGCGTAATGTAGCCCAAGTAAGGAACATGCGCAAGAACGTAGCCGACTACTTGGCTTGAGCTTGCCGGATAGTTTCCAAACTCTATGTCAAGTGCCTGGTTGTTGTCTCCTTTTGTCAGCAGGTAGTATTCGCTGCCAGCGTGTATCGCTGCAAAGACCCTATGGACTATGTCTCCTGAGAATGTATCGCTAGGAACAGTCTTGTATACTATTATCGGGTTCGAATAATTCTCAGTTATTGTTTCATTGCCTATGGTTATGCTTTTTGTGTAAATTATGTTGTACAGCGTTCCATTTACTGTTGCGTTGCCTATTCCATAGCTGTACTTTATAAGGTTGCCTTGCTGGCTGTCGTTGCTCAGCATGCACTTGTAAAAGTCGCTGCTCTCGTTAAAGTACGAGTACTCTGAAAGGCATTCTGTGTTGTAAAGCCCTATGCCATAATTTTCTCCGGGCCTTACCAAATATGTTATTTCAGACTTGTCACCATTTAAGAATGCATAATAGGCAACGAACTCGCTTTTTATGTTGCTTAGCATGCTGTTGTATGCAGCAGCGCTCACGTTTACCACTGGAACCTTGTGCGAAGACAGGAACGCAGCTATGTTGTATATGTGCCTTATTACCACCAAGTCGCCGATTCTTAGCTGTGGTAGCATGCTGCAGCTTGGCACAACGTCAACAGGAGACAGCGTTCCAAGCGCAATCACTGCAACAAGCCAAATAGCTACAACAACGCCTATTGCTTCTGCTATTCCCTTTGCAGTCTTCTTTGCGCCTTCGGTGCGCAAGCCGCGGCGCGTTTCTTCAGCCAGCAGCAATGCAAACACAACAACAAAAGCTATGCTTAACAAGGCTATTCTGGTTATGGCATAAGCTATCAACAAGGCTATAAGCAAGGCATAAAGCAGGGCTTCAGAATTTCCCATTTTGTCTGCGCTGCCTTTTTGCTTGGCCTGTGCCCTTTTGCTGCTGCTTGTGGGCTTTGCTATTGAACCACCTGCGCCCCGCTGCCTGTTGTGCTTGTGCCTTCGGCTTTGCCCTTTATGCTGCTGAGCTCTACTCCCACTACTTTTGAAACTCCGTTAGACTTAATTACGCCTATTGCAGCGCCTGCGTTGAGTATGAGCGTATCGTTGTGGCTTACAACTATGAACTGCGCATCTTTGGAAAGCTCCTTGATGAGCAGCGACAGCTTCTTCGAGTTTTCCTTGTCAAGCGAAGCGTCTATCTCGTCGAAAATGTAGAGGCTTGCTGGCTTATACATGTGTATTGCAAAGTTAAGCATGAGCGATACAATCGCCTTTTCGCCTCCAGAGAGCGTAGCCAGGGCTCCTTGCCTGTTTGCGTTTATAGTTCTTATTTCAAGGCCGCTGCTGAAAGGGTCCTTTTCGTTTTCAAGAACAAGCCTAGCCTCTCCTGGAAATATGTACTTGTACATCTTCTCAAAATTCTTTTCTATTTCCCCGAATGCAGACATGAACGCTGACAGTTTCTTTTTGTCAACTTCGTCTATAAGGCCCAGAACGGCGCGCCTTTCGGTCTCGAGCGTTTCAAGCTTAGACTGCGCTTCATCTACTTCTTGCTTCTTCAGTGCGTAAACCTCTGGAGCCTTCATGTTGACCGTGCCAAGCTCCTGAATGCGCATGCTTACAGCACTTGCCTCTTTTTCAAGGTCTTCTATGCTCATATCTTTTATTGGCTCTATGCCCTTTTCATAAGCCGCAAGCTCGGCCTTGAGGTCGTTCATGCGCACTTCAAGCTGCCCTTTCTTTATCTGCATATCCTTTATCTTAGAATCTAGCTCTTTGGACCTGGTTGCAGATTCGCCAATCTGCTTACTAGTTTCGATTGCCTTTTGTTCTAGTTCGTTTATCCTATCGTAGGCCTTTCTGTATGCTTCCCCGCTGTTGCGTATCTGTGACTCTATTTCGCCCTTTTCTTTTTCAAGGCCCTCCTTTGAGCTGCGCTCCTTTTCAAGCATGCGCAACGCATTCTCTCGCTCGCGCAAAGCCTTTGCTATTGCGCCCTTTGTGTCTTCTGCTTTTGCCGAGAGCATCTGGTTCTCCTTCTTAAGCTCTGCAATCCTTATTCTCGCGCCTTCAATGCTCTTCTGTTTGCCCTCTATGCTGCTTAATTGGCCTGCCTGCGCCTCTGCGCTGCCTAGCAAAGAATAAAGTTCCTTTAGCCTTGCCCTTGAATCTGCAAGCTCTTTTGCTAATGCTTCACGCGCCGTCTCAAGCTCGCTTCTCTGCGATTCGGCTTTGGCTTCAAGCGCTTCTTGCTCAGAAATTTCTTTTTCAATTTCTGCCTTGCGCCTTTCAAGTTCGGCTTGCTGCCTCGAAACGTTTGCCATGCTGTCGCTGAGCACTCCAAGCCTTATCTCTTCTGCGGCAGCCGACTTTCTTAGCTCAAATAGCTTGGCCTCGGCTTTATGCCTTTCAGCCGAAAGCTGTGAAATATCGTGTTCCAGCTGCTTAAGCGCGTTGTTTATGCTGTGCAACGGGAGCCTCTGCTTCTTAGCAGACCCGCCGCTTACAAGACCGCTTGTCTCTGCAAGAGAGCCGTCAAGGGTCACGTACCTGCACAGGCCTATTCCAAGCGCCTTTGCTTCTTGCAGCGATTCCACTATGTATGCGTTGCCAAAAACATATGCAATCGCCTTTTCAAACTTTTTGTCGTATGAAATAACGCTTAGCAGCGGCTTGGCGTCTACAGTTTTACCCTGCGCCACGCGTATTTCGCGAATAGGTATGAACGTGGCTCTGCCAATGCCGTTTAATTTTAGGTACGCTATTGCCTTTTCCGCGGTGTCTATGGTATCGACTACTATGTAATCGAGCCTGCTGCCAGCTGCAGCCTCTACCGCCTTTGCGTACTGCTCGCTGTATTCTAGCAGGTCGCCCAGCGCACCGTATACGCCAGAAGACGGGCCAAACGCTCGAAGGAGCGACTCCTTGACTTGCGATTCGCTTTGCGAGCTCATGGCCCTTTGCTCCTTGAGTTCCAGCGCCTTGGAGCCCTTTTCTTCAAGCGACTTTTCAAGCTCTGAAACGGTTCTGGCTTGCTTGTCTATTTCCTTTGCCGAAGATTCATGTGACGACCTTGACAGCGCAGCCGCCTCTTCGAGCCTTCTGCGCTCTTCCTGAAGCGAGCCAAGCTTTTCCTTTATGCTGTTCAGCTCGGCAAGCGCTGACTCTTTCTTAGATGCGCGCAATGCGCGCTCGGTGTCGAGCTTTGCAACGCCATCGCGAAGTTCCTTTTCGCGCTCTTCTAAACCGGCTGTTCTCTCGTTTAGCTCTTTGATTTCGCGCAATTCCTGCAGGCGCGAGCCTTTGGGAAGCGAAGCGCCTAGCAGCTCAAGCTCCTTTTCAAGCTGCAAGACCGCGCCCTCGTTTGACTTTATGCGCTGCTCTATCTCTTTTAGAGCTTCTTGCTTCTCCAACTCTTCAGCATTAAGCGTCTCAATCCTTGCAGCGTAATTCTCAATTTTGGCTGAAGACTCGGCAAGCTGCGCGCCGATTTTCTGCATGCGTTCGTTCACGCTGCCCATATGCTTTGTGCTCTCTTCTATGCTCCTTGTAAGCTCCTGCCTTTCTGCGTTTGCTACCGAGAGCAGCTCGTTTAGCTTCTTTATGTTGGCGTCCTCAGATGCTTTCTGGGCCTGCAGTGCCTCGATGTCTTTTTCATAGGCTTCTATTGCATAGCGCGTTGCCGATATGCGCGCCAGCAGCGTGCTGTAGTTTAGTTGCTTGAGCCTTGCAGCAAGCTTGTAGTAGCTTTCTGCAGCTTCCTTCTCCTTTTCCAGCTCGCGAAGGAATCCAAGCCTTTCCTGCAATACTCCCTGCATTTCGCTTATTTTCATGTTGACCTTGTCTAGCTCTTTCAGCGCCTCAGCCTTCTTGCGCTCAAACTCCATTATGCCCGCAGCAGTATCTATAAGCTCACGCCTCTCCTTAGAGTTAAGCTCTGTGATTTTTGCTATTTCTCCCTGCGCTATGGTGTTGCGCTCATCAGCGTATATTCTGTGCGACGAAAGCAGTTCAACCACATCCTGCCTTGTGATATGCTTGCCGTTAACTATGTATGCGCTTTTGCCTTCTGCGCCAAGCGACCTAGTAATTGTAATGTTGTCATCGCCGCCAAACTCAAGCCTTACGTATGCCTTTGCAGCTGGGCTTTTCTTGCCATCGCTGTGAATTAGGTCTTCTAACTTATTTGCCCTAAGCCTGTGCAGCGAACTTTCGCCAAGGCAGAAAAGAAGCGCGTCGCATATGTTGCTTTTTCCAGAGCCGTTAGAGCCTACGATTGCATTGAAGCCTTTGTTAAAAAGCAAATCTGCATGCCTGAAAGACTTGAATCTGTCAAGCGTCAAAGACTTTATGTAGAGCATTGCACCACTGGCCGCCAAACAGAATTGCTTTAAAAAAATTATAAACCTATCGCAAGCAAAGCCAAGCGCTGCAAACGCCTGTATTGGTGCATGCCCTATTTCAAAAACATGCTATTCGCCATGATTCTGATTCTCTGGATTGGCCTGCCTGTGCGTTACGTGCAGAGTAATGAATGCCTCGAGGTGCTGCGCAGTAACGATGCCAGCAAGCCTGCCTTGCGAGGTTACTGCTCCTATGTTGATTTCCTTGTTTTCTAATGAAGATACCGCGTCTACAGCGTTTGTGTTTCCGGGTATGCTCGGTATTGGCATTGCTATGTCTGCTACGCGCCTTGCAGTTTCTAGCTTCTTCTTGTCAAAGAGGTTTACATAGGCATAGGCGCCATGTAAGCGGGTTAATGCCACGTGCTTCTTGCTGCTTTTCAGCACCTTGTAAAGCTCTTCTATGCTGGCATTGGGCTCTACAATGACGAAGTCTGTGCTTATCGCGCTCATGACGCTGAGCCCGCGCGCCTTTTTCCTGAGCACAGCGTTGTTCTTCTCTGCTTCTGCGCCGCCGTAAAGTATGAAAACGGTGAACAAAGTTATCAGAAAGAGCGTCTCTTTGTAGTAGAGCGATGCATTTATGAGAAGAACGTATG
>JAVZPT010000003.1:0-24365 GCA_038881455.1 Candidatus Micrarchaeaceae archaeon
AGGGCATTCGGGAAGTCAAGCCTGTGGAGACAACGCAAGGCCTTCTGCTACTGAGGCAGTTGCCGGCGAAGCAGGGACTATACTGGTGCATCATGGCAATCAATCGGCCGGCTTGGAAGCCCACGAATTCATTCGCAGTATTATGTCATATTTTGTTTGGTGACTAAATGCCAGAAGAGTTGAACCCTTTCAAGATAGCGCAGGCGCAGCTAGATGGCGCCGCAGAGATAATGGGGCTGGACAAACAGGCGCTAGCGCTCCTTAGGGAGCCAATGCAGACTGTAACGGTGAACTTTCCTGTTGAGATGCGCGACGGCACGAAAAAGACTTTCACAGGATTCAGAGTGCTTTACAATAACGCGAGAGGACCAGGCAAAGGCGGCATAAGGTTCCACCCTCAGGAGAGCATAGACACTGTAAAGGCGCTTTCTGCATGGATGACCTGGAAGACGTCGCTTGCGAACATACCTTACGGCGGGGCCAAAGGAGGCGTTATCTGCGATACAAAGCAGATGACTGCAAAAGAGATTGAAAATCTGTCAAGGGCTTATATACGCGCAATAGCAAGTTTCATAGGCCCTGACAAAGATGTGCCCGCGCCAGACGTTTACACAACTCCGCAAATAATGGCGTGGATGATGGACGAGTACAGCAAGATAAGCGGCGTAAATGAGTTCGCTGTGATAACGGGAAAGCCCCTCGAGGTCTGGGGCTCTGAGGGCAGATTCGACTCTACTGCAATGGGCGCCATGTACGTGCTCCGCGAGGCAGCAAAACTAAAAAAGATTAACCTGAAGAGCGCAAAAATAGCGATACAGGGTTTTGGCAACGCAGGCATGTTCGCTATGGACCTAGTAACCAAAATGTTCGGTTCAAAGGTTGTGGCGATAAGCGACTCACAAGGGGGCGTTTATTCTGAGAAAGGGCTCGATTATGCGCTATTGCGCGAAGCGAAGCAGAAGCACGGCTCGGTTCAGGCATACGAAGGCAAAGGCGCTGAGAAAATAACAAACGAGGAGCTGCTTGAGTCTGAAGTAGATGTGCTTATACCTGCTGCGATAGAAAACCAGATAACAAAGGCAAATGCGGACAAAGTACATGCAAAGATACTGCTCGAGCTTGCAAACGGGCCCGTGACTCTCGAAGCAGACAAGATCCTTTCGAACAGCAGCGTATTCGATCTGCCTGACTTTCTAGTCAATTCTGGAGGCGTTATAGTGTCTTACTTTGAATGGGTGCAAAACATAGAAAGCTACTACTGGGAAGCAAAAGAGGTTTACAAGAAGCTAGACACCATAATAACTAAGTCTTTCAGAGACGTAATAGCCACGCAGAAAGAATACGCAGGCAAGGGCAAGCGGATAAGCGCGAGAGACGCAGCGTATATAGTCGCGGTAACAAGGGTAGCAAACGCGATGAAAGCAAGGGGCTGGATCTAGATCTAACAAGCCAGCTGTGACCAAGCAGGGCAAAGCCGCACCGCAATCATGGCATTAGCCTGTACTTTACGTATGGCATAGCCTCAGCAAGCCTTACAATCTTTATGTAAAGGTATTCGTGTTCGTCGCTGCGGTCTGAAAGCGTTACAGAGTCGTCTTTGTAGTTATAGGCTATGAATGCCTTATCTGCCGGTTGGCTTGAAGTTGTAAAATAAAAGGCAGGCCTATCGTCACTGAGTTCGTCAATCAGGTCGAACGCGCCAAAGATATGTTTTGTGCCAGCCGCAAAAGAATAAACGTGCGGCACAAGCTCGTTGCTTGCTGAGTGCCTTATTGCTGCCTTTGCCAAGTCCAGCAGCGAATCAAGCCTTATGCTCGTTACGCTTTCTTTCCTGCGGCGCTTTGCGTTTAGCGCATCAAGGTCTGCGCTTATCACGTTTATGCTGTACTTGCTTCCTGTTTGTGGAATAAATTCCGCAGTGTCGCTTAACTCTGCGCGCTCGCCGTCACGCAGTTGCTCGTAGTTGACAAACTTGCCTTTTGTGGCCGTATTCACATAGTAAGCCAACTGCGTCTTGCCTATGCGCTCGCCTAGCGCGGCAACCGAAGCCTTGCCGTTTGCTTTTGTGTAAAAAAGCGTGTCCGTAGTTTGAAATGCAGAGACAAGCCTGCATAGGTCGCCAAGGCTTAGTGCCCTTACAAATAGGATTTTGACTTCTCGAGGAGCAGGCATCGCAATCAAACCTTGAATAACTTTTCTATGAGCAGCATCAGCGCATAGGCAGGCTCATATATTATGGGCTCTACTATAAGCCCGCGGCCTACAGCGGCATAATCGTTTGCCACGCTCGAGTTTACTATAAGTTCAGCATTGAAATGGCTCTGCACAAGCGGGCTAGTTGCTGAAACTACGGTGAGCGTGAACGGGTAAGTGCCAGGCTCATCCTCATAGACAGGGTATTCTGTAAGCAGGGGCCTGCCCTTTACTGCTATTACCTCATAGCTTAGGTTGAATGCAGGCAAGCCGCTTGATGAAACTACGAAAGGATCGTCAGAGGCGCCAGTGTTGTTTATTAAAACATGCAAATTCGCAGGCTGCCCAACGCCGCTCCTCAGCACAAGCGGCGTAACGTTTAGCTCGAAAACATCAGGCGTTACGTTCACTATTGCAGTTGCTGTAAGGTTTCCAAGCCTTGAATAGTTCCCAACATTTACTGCCCTTATTTTAATAGCATACGTGCCGTTAGCGGCATAAGGCGCAACCGTGATCTTCAACCTCATTGGATTTTCATAAAGTGGCGATGCCTGGGAAGCCCAGCCGCTGGGCAAAGATACTGCCTCAAGCGTGTCCCAGCCTATGTTAACAGGAACTCCGCTCGAATTTGTAGTTGCTGCTGATGCCTCTATGTAAAAGCTTTCGCCAGGCCCGACTTTACCAACGTATGCTGTGCTGTTCTGGTGAAGCGTTGCCTGTATCGGTTCTATGATCTGCAGATACATTGCTTTTGAAATAGTTAGAAGTGCCAAACCAGCAGCAAGCACAAGCAAAAAAGCAAGCATGCGCATGCGCATATATTGGTAGTTAAAAATAATAAGCATGGCGCACGCTTGCCAATACAAGCCACGACCGGCTTACCCTGCCAAGAGTAAATTTACAATAAGTATTGTAAATTTTTCTTAAATGTTATAAAAAAGCAAATATTTATATATATGTTTAACAAAAACATAAAATATGCAGTCAAGGCCCATAGTTCTCAGGCAAACGCGCAGGCACCGCGCAGAAAGCCCAGAAGATATAGTTGGCATGCTGTGCGACGCGCTTGGAATACAGGGCCGTTCAGACATAGAATCTGCTGCGCTAAGGAAAATAGCCGAAAGCAGCGTGGCAGGAAACGGCATAACAAGCAAAGCGCTGAGCGAGGAGCTGAAAGTTCCAAGGAGCACAGTGATATACAAGCTAAATTACTTTATCAATACAGGGCTTGTGGTCAGGCGCGGCAGAAGGTACTTTATGAGAAGCGCAAGCCTTGAGGAGACGCTTGAGGAGATTCAGGCAGAGATGCTTACAGAATTTAGCAGGCTTATGCGGCTTGCTTCAAAGTTTGACGAGTTTGTTGAGAGTGAGATTTATGGCAGAAGGAAAAGAAAACAATGAAAAAGAAAAAGGCAGGCAAGATGCAAGCGCCGAGCATGCCAAGCAGCAGGACGAGAGGCAAAAAGCAGGCGTTGAAAAAGGCGCGAAGGCAACAGAACAAAACACACAAAGCAACGAAGTTGCAGAGCTTAAAGACAGGCTTTTAAGGCTTGCCGCAGAATTTGACAACTACAAGAAAAAGGCAGCAAGCGACATTCAGCGCGCCAAGGAGTTAGGAAAGGCAGAACTAATAGCTAGGATTTTGCCTGCGATAGACGCGTTCGAGATAGCTCTTTACTCTATCGGCGCAGACCAAAAAGAGCTGAGCAAAGGATTCGGCCTTGTGTTCACAGACCTTTACGAAGCACTCAAGAGCGAAGGCCTTCAGGAAGTAGGCGCCGAAGGCAAGCTGGATCCGTATAAGCAAGAAGTGATACTTACCAGGCCAAGCGAAAAAGAAGAAGGCAGCGTTATTGAGATTGTTAGGAAAGGCTACATGTTCAACAGCATACTCATAAGGCCTGCTAGCGTTATAGTTTCAAGCGGAAAGAAGTCATAGTTTGGGTGATATGATGCCAAAGATAATAGGAATAGACTTAGGAACTTCGAATTCTGCAGCAGCAGTGCTGCAAGGAGGTAGGCCAGTCCTCATACCAAGCGCAGAGGGCGCAACGCTTTACGGCAAGGCATTTCCAAGTTATGTTGCGTTTACAAAGGACGGGCACGTGCTCGTGGGAGAGCCAGCGCGCCGCCAGGCAGTGGCAAACCCAGAAGGCACTGTCACTGCTTTCAAGAGAAAGATGGGCACAGACTACGAGTACAAGATATATGGAAAGGAGTACAGGCCGCAGGAACTTTCTGCGATACTGCTTCAGAAGATAAAGAAAGACGCAGAGGCATTCCTTGGGGAAGAGGTAAAGCAGGCAGTTATAACAGTGCCTGCGTATTTCAACGACAACCAGCGGCAAGCTACAAAAGATGCAGCTGAGATAGCGGGGCTAGAAGTCGTAAGGCTCGTTAACGAGCCTACCGCTGCTTGCCTGGCCTATGGCGTCGACAAAGCCCAGACAGGCAAGAAAATCATGGTTTACGACTTCGGAGGCGGAACCCTTGATGTAACAATAATGGAATTTGGCGGTGGCGTTTTTGAAGTAAAGTCTACGAGCGGCGACACGCAGCTTGGCGGCACAGATATGGACATAACCATAATGGGCTTTTTGCAAGGCGAGATAAGCAAGCAGTTCGGCATAGACGTAAGCAAAGACCCGCAAGCCATGCAAAGGCTGCGTGAAGCGGCAGAGCGCGCAAAGATAGAGCTAAGCAACACGCTAACTACCCAGATAAACCTGCCTTTCCTTGCAATGGGCAAGGATAACAAGCCAATAAACTTCGTGTACGACATGACGAGGGCCAAGCTCGAAGAGCTTGTATTGCCCATAGTCGAGAAGACAAGAATACCGATGATGCAGGCCCTGAAAGACGCGAAGCTCGAGCCCAGGGATATAGACAAGGTAATACTTGTTGGCGGCCCAACGCGCATGCCCATAGTGCAGCGCTTTGTGGAGCAGCTCCTCGGCAAGAAAATAGAGCGCGGCGTTGATCCTATGGAAGCCGTTGCGTTTGGCGCAGCGATACAAGCCGGCGTTCTTACTGGCGAAGTAAAGGAGATTGTGCTCCTTGACGTAACTCCGCTCTCTCTGGGGCTTGAAACCCTTGGCGGCATAATGACTGTGCTAATACCAAGGAACACAACAGTGCCTATACGCAAGTCGCAAATCTTTACTACGGCAGAGGATAGCCAAACAGCGGTAGACATACGCATACTCCAAGGCGAAAGGCCTTTGGCTAAGGACAACGTGCTCCTTGGAACATTCACCCTTACAGGCATACCCCCTGCGCCACGCGGCGTGCCGCAGATAGAGGTTACGTTCGATATAGATGCCAATGGCATATTGCATGTAAGCGCAAAAGACAAGGCAACAGGCAAAGAGCAGGGCATGCAAGTTGTTGCGCCTAACAAGATGTCAAGGGAAGAGATAGAAAAGAAGGTAAAAGAGGCAGAGCAGTACGTGGCCCAGGACAGGGCAGAGCTTGAAGCCATAGAAGCGAGGAACGAAGCAGAATCGCTGTTGTATTCGACGAACAGGTACCTAAAAGACTACAAGGACAAAGTGCCCAAAGACATAGCAGATAAGGTCACTGCCGCGATGCACGACCTTGAAGAGGCGCTTAAAGGCACTAACGTAAGCGAGATAAAGGATAAGACAGAGGCGCTCAGGCGCGCTTCGCAAGACATGGGCTCAAGCATGTATGGCCAAGGCGCAGGCCCAGGCGCAGGCGCCGCAGGACCTGGAAGCGGCAGCGGCAGCGGCAGCGATAGCGATAGCGATTACGGCCCAGGCAGCAGTGCCTCTGACGTTAACTTCAAAGTAGAAAAGTAACTGCGCAAGGTTTGTTAAAGGGCAGAGAAGCATGGCAAAAGACTACTATGACGTGCTTGGCGTAAAGCGTTCCGCTACTCAAGACGAGATAAAAAAGGCCTACAGGGACCTGGTGATGAAGTACCATCCCGACTTAAACAAAAGCCCCGAAGCAGAAGCGCGCATGCGGGAGATAAACGAGGCATACGCAGTACTGAGCGATGAAACCAAGCGCAGGCAATATGACATGCTTGGCTCTGACCAATTCAGCCAGCAGTTCTCGCCTGACGACATATTTAGGGGCTTTGATTTGGGCAGCGTGTTCAGGGATTTGGGAATAGACCTTGGCGGCTTTGCAGGCTTCGGAGACCTTTTCGGTTTTGAAACAGAGCACGAATCAGTCGCCCAACGCGGCGGCGATGTGCTTTATTCGCTTGACCTGACGCTTGAAGAAGCAGCAAAAGGCACAAGCAAGGAAATAGAAATAAAGCATGTAAAGAGATGCGACAGGTGCGGCGGCACAGGCATAGAGCCTGGGTATTCATATGCAAGGTGCCCTGACTGCAATGGCGTTGGCAAGGTTGTAACAACAAAGAACACGTTCTTCGGGCGCATGCAAACTGTCAGGACTTGCGCCACATGCGGAGGATCAGGCAAGATTCCAGAAAAAAGATGCACATTATGCCACGGCAGGGGCGGCGTAGTAGGCACAGACAAGATAAAGGTTGACGTGCCTGCTGGAGTTGAAGACGGAATGAGGCTAAGGCTGCCCAGGATGGGCGATTACTCAAAAGGAGGCCAAGGAGACGTTTACCTCGAGGTGCATATTCAGCAGCACAAAATATTCAAAAGGTCTGGAGACGACTTGCTTGTTTCTGTGCAGATTCCGTTTTACGTTGCAGCCCTTGGCGGCACAATAACGGTGCCCACGCTTAACGGCAACAAAGAAATAGCGATCGCTCCTGGAACCCAGCCAGGAACAAAGATAAAGCTCAGTGCCGAGGGCATAAAGTCCTTTAACAGGCGCATAAAAGGCGACGAAATAATAACCATTAACGTTGAGATACCAAAGAGCCTCTCAGCAAACGAGAGGAAGCTCCTTGAAGAGTTCAAACGCTCCCGCGAGAGCAAGGACAAGAGGTTTGGCTTCTTCTAAGCATGTGCAGCGTCAGAACACACTTCTTCCTGATTTGCCGGATACGCGCCTTGCCGTATAAAGCACAATCAACGCGATAAACGCACCAACTGCAAACAAAGCCAATGCTGGTTCATACGCGCCTTTTATGGCGTATGCTGCGCCAATCGCTATGCTTGCGAAGGAGAGCAGCGGAGGTATAGCAGGTAGCGCTATTTTGTAGCTCTTTAGTATGTACATTGTAAAGGCAAGCCCAACGATAGACCCTGCGGCGACAACAATGGGCATGAAGTAATTGGCGTATGCTGTGTATGCGCTTACTGCAAGCATAAGCGGAACTACAAGGTCGCCAGTGCCTAGTGCCGCTTGCATTGGCATAGGCACAGCGCCATTCCTTACCATTTTTCTTACCTGGCTGTTGCGTATGCTCGATAGCTTGAAGCTTTTCCTGAACGCATTCAACGACCTCTTGCTCAAATATTCCTTTGGAACAAGCTCAACATCAGAAGAGCCTATTAGAAGCGCCATGTTATGGTCTATGGCCTGCCTTCCAAGCGCCAGCATATGCCTTGTTACAAATACTGCTATGTAGTCATACGCTGCTATTGCGAGCATGAACAAAAAAGCTATTGCAAAAGGAAAGATCAAGCCAAGCACTATACCTGCGCCCATGCTAGCGATAATTGCAAGATCATTCCTGAGCCATGGTTTTTTGTGCTTTGCAAAAAGCAAAAACAAAGGTATGGCGAGTGAAGCTGCGGCAACATAGTAAGAGTCAGCCTGGCTGGTAAATATGCTGCCAAGAATTATTGCGAACAGGTAGAAAGAAGCAGATACTACCACTATGCCTTCTATTATCGCATAAATTTTCGCTCCGTGGTAGAAACGGAAAACAAGCAAGAGTATAAGGGTGCCAACAACAATATATACTAAGAAAGTAAATACCTGTTCGAGCCCAAAGGCTGCACTGGCCTGTGGTGCCTGGCTTACAGCGGCGTAAACCTGCCCTGGGGTTATGAAGTAAAACACAACGAGCAGGCCCGCAAGCTGAACAAGCGCGAACAGAACAAAAATGTATGCGAGCTGCCTATACTCTATTCTACGTTCATGCAAAAAAGCACCTACATTGCATTCAATTCAATACAAACCCAACAGCGTGCGACATTATTAGCATTGTTGCAATTACTTATTATTTGTTTGCCAGCTGCGCGCTGCAAGCGCGCTAAAGCAGCATAAAGAGCAACGCGAACAGGGCGCCTGAAAGGGCGCAGCCAAAGTTTGAAGTGTGCTTGTTGCCCTTTCCCTGCTCCTCGAAATAGCCAAGCACTGTGTCAACAATGGCTCCTAAGAAGCCAGCAGTTGCAGCTATTGCAACATAAGCCCAAGAAGAGTACACAAGCATAAGCGAAAGTGCTACAATGGCTGAGCCCAGAAAGCTTGCAGCAGTGCCTGCAACGGTTACTGCACCAGAGGTTCCTTTCGCAACCTTCTTTAGGCTTAGCAGCATTGTCGGAGTGCCGTCAAGCACGCCAATTTCGTGCGCAAACTTATCTGCGGTAATGGCGCTTATGGTTGATGCATATGCCACAACAAGCAAGGCGACGCCTGTGAAGTGCGCGCTTGCATTCGCAAAGTAAAGAGCCACAATGACCAAAGCCACTGTTCCGTTTGCTACAACATTGCGCCAGCTCCTTGACTTTTCGTAGTCGCCTATTGACTGCTTGAATCTCTTGCCGAGCTCGGTAACAAAAGCCGAGAGTACAAGGAAGAGCAGAAGGGCAAACAGGAAATACGGCCCAGCCGCGCCGCCAAGCAGCAAAACTGCAAGGCCGAGCAGTACTGCTGCGATTATGCCTTGGTAATCAAGCGTAAACAAAGCCACATTTTCACCGCTATGGAATAAATCTTTTATGGAAATCTTTTTAAATTTGACTTGCATAATATGTCCAGGTTCTCGTACGTATCCTCTACAGTGGGGAAGTATGAAACTGGTCGCCTTGCCAGTGCGCGCTTATGCGCGCGCTGGCCTAATCTGTTGGCAGGGCAGTTTACTTCGCATTTTCAACGGGCTTATAGCTTATTAGCTCCTCTATGGCTTGCCTGTTTTCACTGGCAAATTCAAGCAGTGTCTTTATCGTGCCGCTTATCTTCAAGGTGCAAACGCCAATAGGCATGCCATTAAGGCTTTTTGCGAAGGACAGCGCAGCAAGCACCGCACCTTCGTAACCCCTTATGCATCTTACTACGAATGCGCTGCCGCCAAAGCCTTTAAGCACGGCTTCCAAATATGGGTCAGCAAGCGCATACTGCTCTAGGCCCATAAATTCTGCAAGTCCATTAAGAAGCGCCTGCGCGCTTTGCTTGCTGCTCATGTCTGCTCCAAATGCAAGGGCTAGAATGTGCCTGTGCTTTTTAGCAAGTATCATACAACCAAGCTGCCAAGCCTTTCCAGCATATGCTTTGCATCGCTAGGCTCTGCTCCGAGCAGAGCCGCAACGCGAAGGAGCTGCGCTGCGGATAACAGTGCCTGCTTTGAAGCTGCGAAGGTAGCAACAGAGATTTGCAAGCCAGCATGCACAGAATGCAAGTAAAGCCAGCGGGCGCGCCTTATAAGCATTGGCAGCTGGCCTGGCCGCGCAAAAGTAAGCGAGCTTGCGTTTACCACTAGCAGCTTGCCTCGCTCTGCCAGGTAGCGGAGCGCAGACTCCTCTATTCGCGAATCCAGCTCTGCTACAACTCCAAGGCTCGAAGGCCCTGCCTGCTTCTTGACCGCGCCAAGCGACATCTCCTTTATTCCGCGCACTATTGCCGCATTGCTTCCTGAGCAAAATTGGGCCGATTCAAAGATATGCCTGAAGCCAAGAAGCCTGGCTACGCTTTCGCTTACTTCAAAACCAGCCATGTCAAAAAAAGCCATTAAACGCTACCCTGCTCTTTGTTTTGCTCGCGTTCTCCAAGCGCTTGCCTGCTGCGCTGCCGCTCGTCAAGGAACATGCTCTTTTCTATCGTCTCCTTTATCTTTGCCGGTGAAAACAGCAGCTTAACAAGCTTTGTGTGCCCGCGTATGCCCTTGCCAGATTCAAACGTTACTATGAGCCCCTGGAGCTCAAGGTCTGCAAGGTACTTTCTGTACCACCTTGTGCTTTTGCTCTCTTTCTTGAGCGCCTTTGCTATTTCTGCATATTTGTTGTATATTTCTCCGCTGAAAAGGTAAGACTCGCTGCCGTCTGCAAGCTTCCTGAACTTTGTTCCATGCTCTGCAAGCAGGGCAATCGCGTAAAGCAGCAACCGCTGGTGCTCCGGCAGAGTTGCAACAGCGTCATAGGCTATTTCCTCTTCGGCGTCTTTCTGCGCTTCCTCAACCTCTTTGACGCTGACTGAGCTTAGCCTCTTCTCCTCGGCTATTTCGCCAGCCTTTGAAATTATCTCTAGAGCAAGCCTTGCGTCTCCGCTCTCCTTGGCCGCGATGGCCGCTGCAAGGCTAATGCACTCGTCATCTACTTTGCCTGGCTTGAACCCCTTTGCAGACCTATCCTTAAGAATCGCGACAAGTTCGTTAGCGTTGTAAGGCGGGAAAAGTATTTCGTTCTCGTAAAGAGATGAGAGGCTCCTTGGGTCAAGGGTTTCCTTGAAGGTAAGCTTATTTGATATCCCTATAATTGTAACCCCGCCTTGCCTTATGTCGCTGTTGGCCCTGGCAAGCGTATAAATAAGGTCATCGAGGTCTTTAACTATGTCTATTTCGTCTAAAACCACCAAAAGTATTTTGCCGTCTTCCTCAATCCAGTTGACTATCTTTTCGTATATTTCTGCAACGCCATAGCCGCGCTTTGCGTAGAACGGCAGATGGTCGCTGACTATCTTGCTGAGAACCCTGAACCTTGAGTTGTAGATTCTGCAATTTACGTATGAGATTCTTGCCCGTACATTCGGCAGTTTGCTTATTTCTCCCATTACGTGCTTCATGCAAGAAGTTTTGCCCGTGCCTGTCCTGCCGTATATAAACAGGTTCCTCCCGCGCTCGCCCTTCAGCGAAGGCGCTATGGCGCGCTCTATGGCCTCGATTTGGCTGCTTCTGAAGAGCAGTACGTCGGGAACATAATGCGGCGATAGGACCTCTCGGTTTGCAAATATCTCGGATTCTTTGAAAAGGTCCGCAAACGATTCAGACATTATACCCCCAATTGCCCTGCCTGTGTTGCTTAACTTACTAGTTTGCTTGCTACGCTTATAAACTCTTCCTTTATTTCTCGGTCTTCAGCAGCGGGTATTTTGCCAATGTCGCTGAAATCGTTGAATTTCTGGTTTTGCTTAATAACTCCAAGCAGCCTAACGTTCAGCGCAGCAGCAACTTCTTTAGCGCCAGAAGGCTCGCCATAAGACATATTCTCTATTACTCCAAGCACAGCGGCTCCAAGGCGTTTTGCCATAAGGCCGGAGCGCACTGCGTTAAGCGCAGCAGTACGCTGCGGCGTTGTTACTATTACAAAGCCATCTAACTCAAGCAGCTGCATTATGCTTAGAGGCGCGTCGCTTGTGCCCGGAGGCAAGTCTATAATCAAGTAGTCAAGGGAGCCCCAGTCTGTATTGATTATGAAGTCTTCGACCATCTTTGCTATTAAAGGCCCTCGCCACACTATGGGCCTTTTTGCGTCTTCAGTATAAAACGTTGTTGATATTATCTTAATGCCATATTTTTCAACAGGCTTTAGCGGATACGCGCCCTGCTGATGCTCGTCAACACCGAGGAACAAGGCTACGTTCGGCGTGTCTATGTCTGCGTCTAGCAGGCCGACTTTGTAGCCAAGTTCCTTAAGCGCATAAGCCAGGTTCACTGATACTGTGGTTTTGCCTACCCCGCCCTTGGCGCTGTATATTCCAATCCTATGCTTTACGTTAGCCATGTTCTTTTTCACAAGGCTCTTCTTGGCGAGCAAAGCGGCAAAGAAGCCAGCGCTTGCTGTGGCCTTGGCCTGCGCTTGCTCCTGCTGCTGGCTATTCTGCATGTATATTGTTGCTGCTCTTAGCCTTTTATCTCTTGCTTTTGCTAAGCAAGCCACTAGCAAGCCCTGCTATGCGTTGTTGCGGCGCTGCGCATACAGAAAGCCAAGTGTGGGTATAAGGCATTGCTACACGAAGCGCTGCTACGCTCCAGAAAGCATAATAAAGCAAGGTTTCAGCAGCGCAAAACTAATTTATTTCTTTAGTTTCATATAATTACGCTTTTTGGTGTAAATATGTACCCAAATCCACAAGCATACGACAGAGGAGTAATGTTCAACCCAGATGGCAGACTGTTTCAGGTAGAGTACGCAAGAGAAGCAGTAAGGAAAGGCGGCGCTGCTCTTGGAATGGTTGTTGACAGCGGCGTGCTCTTTGTAGCTCACAAAAACATAGACGAGCCGCTTGCTGTTCTTGACAGCCTTGAAAAGGTATTCTACATAGACTCGCACATAGGCGCCACGTACAGCGGCATACAGGCAGACGCCCTTCATCTTATAGATGTTGCAAGGCAGAGCGCTCAAACGCACAGGCTTATTTACGATGAGGTGAAGTCTGTAGCGGCAATAACAAAAGAAATAAGCGAATACATTTTGCAGGCAACCTTTTACGGCGGAGTTCGCCCTTATGGCATCTCTGTTTTGATAGGCGGCATAGACAACAAGCCACGCCTTTTCATGGTGGACCCTGGCGCGGCGCTGCTTGGTTACAAGGCAGTCGCAGTGGGCAACGGCGCGAAGACAGCAAACGAGATGCTGGAAAAAGAGTACAAGGCAGACATGCCTATAGACGCGGCGATAGGGCTCGGCATAAAGATTATAAAGAAAATAAACGAAGGCAAAATATCTAGCGAGCTTGTTGATATAGGCTATGTAACGGATAAGAATGCGTTCAAGGTGCTAAAGCCCGAAGAAGCCGCAGAATATTTCTGAGCATGCTGTGAATTTATGTCTAAAACAGTCATAGCCAAATATACATATAACGGCGAGCCTTTTGAGATTCTTGTTGATTCTGACAAGGCATATGAATTTGTATCTGGAAAGATACAAGATCCGCTTTCAGCGCTAGAGTCTGAAGAAATATTCAAGAACGCGAGCAAGGGCGACAGGCAGAGCAGGGAAGCCATACAGAAAGCATTTGGCACGCAGGACATAGCAGTAATAGCAGCAAAGATACTCAAGAGCGGAAGCGTGCCTATAACTACAGAGCAGCGCAGCAAGATGGTTGAGGAGAAAAAGAGAGAGATAATAAGCATAATTTCCAGAAATTCAATAGACCCGAGGACCAATGCGCCTCACCCTCCGCAGCGGCTTGAAAACGCATTCGACGAATTCAGGATAAGCGTTGACCCGTTCAAGCCAGCGAGCGAGCAGGTTGACGAGATAGTAAAGAAACTCTCGCCGCATCTGCCTATAAAATTCGCGACAGTAAAAATAGAAGTGACAATACCAGCTGAGTATGCAAACAGGTCTTATGCCATTCTTAAGCAGTTCGGGCTGAAGTCTGAAAGATGGCTTGCAGACGGTTCGCTGTTTGCAAGCCTAGAGTTCCCTGCAGGTTTGCAGCCTGACTTTTTTGACAGGCTCAACAAGGCAACAAAAGGAGCCGCGGGCACGAAGATTGTTAGTGTTTGAATTACAAAAGGCAAGTTTATGGCCAGAATAGTTTTGCCGGGCACCAAGGTAACAGAAGGCGTAATAAGGGCCAACGGCCTGTATGCCGAGGCCAACAGCAGTTATGCAAACGTAGTGGGCATGTTTGACGATGAGCGGAAGCAGTTCATACCCCTTGAGGGCCTGTGGTATCCAAGGGAAAATGACAGAGTAATAGGAACCATAGAGACAAAGCGCATGAGCGCATACATTGCCGACTTGAAGTCGCCGTACAAAGGCATAATAATGACAAAGTACGAGCGCACAAGGCTGGAAGAAGGCGACATAGTAGAAGCTACTGTGAGGGAGTTCAGGGAGTTCGACGACGCCATGGCAGTTACGCTGACAAGGCCCAAAAAGCTCTACGGCGGTGTGCTGATAAGCATAAAGCCCCCAAAAGTTCTCAGGGTTATAGGCAGGAACAACACCATGCTGAACCAGATTACAGAAGCTACAAAATGTTCTATACTTGTAGGCATGAACGGCACAATATGGCTTAAAGGCGGCGACATATCCCTTGCAAGCGAGGCGATAAAAGAGATAGAGGCGCAGGCGCACGTATCTGGGCTGACCGATAAAATAAAGCAGATGCTTGATGAGAGAAAGGCAAAATAGGCCATTTTATGGAAAAACCGAAACTTATAGTCGATGGCAAAAGGCTTGACGGCAGGGCTTTTGATGAGCTTAGGCCAATAAGCATAAAGGCAGGCGTAATAAAGAACGCGACAGGCTCTGCTTATGTAGAATGGGGCGAAAACAAGGCGCTAGCGGCAGTTTACGGCCCTAAAGAGGTGTTTCCTAAGCACCTGGCAAACCCTGAAAAGGCCATAATAAGGTGCAGGTACTCCATGGCGCCTTTCTCTTCGCTAGAGGAGCACAGCCGCTCCGGCCCGAACAGGCGTGCCACTGAGATATCAAAGGTAACAAAAGAGGTATTTGAAAACGTGGTGATGCTTGAGCAGTTTCCAAGCACAGAAATAGACATATTCATAGAAATACTGCAGAGCGATGGCGGCACGCGCGCAGCAGGCATAACTGCTGCAAGCGTAGCGCTTGCAAACAGCGGCGTGCCGATGAAAGACATGCCTTATGCCGTTTCAGCAGGCAAAATAGGCGACACCCTTGTAATAGATGTTAACAAGATAGAAGACAATTATTCTGATGCCGACGTGCCTGTTGCAATAAGCCCAAATTTGGGCCGTGTGCTGCTGCTTCAGATGGACGGCAACCTTACAAAAGAAGAATTTGGCGAGCTGATGAAAATGGTAGAGAAAGCAGGCAGCAAGATAATGGCAGCGCAGCGCGATGCGATACTTGAACTTTACAAGTAGGCATGATTATATGCAGATAGGAGCAATATCAAGGGAATATTTGTCTGCGCTGCTTGAAAAGAAGGAGCGCATAGACAAGAGAGACCTAATGTCTTACAGGGAAATAAGCATAAGCACAGGCACAATACCGCATGCAGAAGGCTCTGCAAGCGTGAGGCTTGGCTACACCTACGTGCTTGCAGGAGTAAAGCTAGATGTTGGCGAGCCCATGAGGGACAAGCCCGATGAGGGCGCCCTTACAACAATGGCAGAGTTGTTGCCACTGGCAAGCGAAAACTACGAAGAAGGGCCGCCAAGCCCAGAAGCAGTAGAATTCGCAAGGGTTGTAGACAGGGGCATACGCGCCGCAGAGATAATAGACATGGCTTCGCTTTTCATAGAGCAAGGCAAAGTGTGGAATACGTACTTAGACATATACGTGCTCAACTACGACGGCAATTTATTCGATGCCGGCACATTAGCAGGCGTTGCGGCTCTGCTTACATGCAGAATGCCTAAACTTGAGGGCAAAGAGGTAATACGCGAAGGCAACCTGCAAAGGCTCAAGACCAAAGGCATTGTAACTTCTTGCACCTTTGCAAAAATAAACGATACCCTGCTTCTTGACCCTAACGGAAACGAAGAGACCTTTATGAATGCAAGGCTCACCATAGCAAACGACGAAAAAAAGATAAGGGCAATGCAAAAAGGGCTTTCAGGCTATTTCACAGTTGACGAGATAGAAAGGCTTATAGACATTTCATTTGAAAAATCTAAGTTGTTGAGAAGCGCCATAAAGAAAGCAACAGGCGATTGATTGGCAAAATGGAATATAAGACACGGCGCCAGCCTTAGGAAGCGCTACATTGCAGTGGCAAGCCAGAAGAAGGGCACATACCTTTGTGGCATATGCGGCAAAAAAGCGGTGAAGCGCCTAGGCAGCAACATATGGCGCTGCAAAAGCTGCGGCGCAACGTTTGCAGGGGGCGCGTTCGTGCCTGTAACAGAAGCCGGAAGAAATGCGCAGCGTGTGCTTGCAGTGGCAAAGGCGGCAGCGCAGGCAGGCAGCCAAAGCAGCGTAAACGTTGCAGAGCAGCAGCGCAGCCAATAGCAGGGCAGGCGATAATATGGTGAAGATATCTTTTGCGCCTATAAAGGAGCTTGTAGTTCACGAGGCCGTTGAGATGGGCAAAGACGACTTGATAAGGGAGCGCATAACCCCAGCAGGCAACATGCCGCTATACTGGTGCGACGGCGTGCTTTTCAGCTTCTCTTCTTTGCCTATGACAGACGCGATAATAGAAGACTATTTGTCAGGCAGAATACACTGGCTTGAGGTTCATTTCACAAAGATGCCGAAGTACGCAGAGATAATTTCGCTCGATTCTGACGAATACAAGACAACGATGAGCGTAAGGGTTATAGACACTAGCAAATCGTTGCTGCACAAAGAGTTTGTAGCGTGGCTTAAAAACGCCATGAAACAGTGATACGATGGAATACGTCTGCCTGCATTGCGGGAAAACCGTTGCCAAGCTGGAGAAGAACATGGTTAGGTGCCCTTATTGCGGCTACAGGGTCCTTGCTAAGAAAAGAGCGCCTATAGCAAAAGAAATTTCTACGGACTAGAGCGAGAATTAACCCGGCGAGATGGCTGTGGCTGTGGAAGTTGGCTATTGCATAAGCCAAGCCGCAACGCCTGGGCAGTTCACAATTTACATGCTGCGCAAAATGGCCCTTGCTTCAACTATGCCCAGCGCGCAAAGCGCCACGAGAATTATGTCTATGCCTGAGCAGTATATGCATATTTTTCCAATCTCATACATTGCGTATGCAGAATAAGCCACTGCAAACACGCCTGCAATGTTCAGATACGCAGAGAGCATGCCGAGCGTTGCGTTGCCACGCTGCAGTATTGCAATCAAGAGCAAGGCCAGGAACCAGGCCGTTGCAATGCCTGCCAGGGGCATGCCAAACACGTATGAGTAGCTGCTAGTCAGCACCGCTGTGCAGTTTACTACCCCTAAGGCGCTGTGCGAAGGGCAGAACAGCAACGAAGTGCTGAAGCCGTTAAGCCCGCTTGGCTCTGCAAAAACAAGGTATGCGGCTATCGCCAGGCCAATCGCAGAGAGCGCAGTCTTTGAACGCCTAATGGCAGCAGGGCCAGCATGCATGAAACAACACCGCTTACTTGTCGCTTGCAAGTATGGTCTCAGAAATCTTTTTGACCCGTTCGTACTTTATGCCTGACTTGAATATGCTTTTCAGCATCTCGTCGTTCTTTGCAGCATCTATCTTTTGCAAAAGCAGGTGCGAAACGCTTCCAGATTCCAAGTCAAGCACAACATGCTGCACCTCGCCAAGCCAGCGGCCTGTAGTCGACATGATGCGCTTGCCATAAAGCTCGGAAATGGTTATCATCAGATCAACTATGCCTTCCTTACTTCAAGCTTAAATATCTTCTTCATCGCGAAGATTCTTAATATCGTAGCCTGAAGCTTTTCAGTAAATGCGTTTGCATCTGATTTGAATTCTTCTAGTTCGTCTTGCTCGAATAGTGCAGGTGCACCTTCAATGAGCGCGAGCAAAAACTCGTTATTCATTGAATAATATCTAGTTTTGCACGAGGCGCATATGTATATGGGCACAACAGGCACCTTTGATATTGAGTTAGGCTCAACAGTGTCGAGCTCGCGCAACACCTCGCCTCCGCAGCTTTTGCACTCTGCGTCTACTTTGACCCGCGCATAAGGCGCGCCTGTCTTTACAAGCTTAGTTTCCTTGCCAAGGAACCTGTCAAGCTCTAGCTGCACCTGCCTGCTTTTCCTGTACTCTTGGCGCAGCACCTCGCCGCTTTCTGAGAATTCGGTGAGCAAGGTTCCTAGTGAAGTGGGTTCTGCTACGCAGAAGCGCGCCGAGCCTTTTGCAAAATATTGCTCAGTCCGCATGCGCTTGTCAATGCTTTCGTAAACAAGAAGACCACGGGGCACTCTAAACGCCTTTCTTGAAAATGTACTCTTGCACGTCCTCCTTAGTAACGCTTGCATGCTTATTTTTCTTTGCGTTTTTCACTGCGTATGCCGCAATTTCCCTTGCTTTTTTCTCAAGCATAGACGCCATTACAGCCGCCGCGTCGTCGGTTATCTTTGCGTGCGCATATTTAGCAACAATCTTCTTCACGGCTTCCTTTGGCAGACTAGCCACACAACCACTCCAGCATTCAAGATTCAGCACTCAAGATCTTCATCACTTATCAGAAATTGGCTTCATCACGCGCAGTATATTGCAAAACAAATATATATTTGTATGCGCAAAACTTATCCGCAGAGTGGTTAAATGATGAAAGTAGGCAGCGCAGATTTTGAAAAGGAGGTTATTAATTCGGCAAAGCCAGTAGTGGTGGACTTCTGGGCTTCATGGTGCGGACCTTGCAGAATATTTAGCCCAATTATAGAGGAGGTGTCAAAGGAGTACGATGGCAAAATAAAGTTCTGCTCTGTAAATGTTGATGAAAACCAAGATATTGCAATGAAGTACAACATAATGAGCATACCTACTACAATGCTCTTTGAGAAAGGCGTGCCTAAGGCAGTGTCTGTGGGAGCCATACCTAAAGAAGCGCTAAAGCAGTGGCTAGAAGGAAATCTGTGACAATGCCGTTTGCGGAATGCGCGGCAGGAGCCCGAGCGCTCTGGTAAGCATTAGTACTCCTTCTTTTTGTATTTCGAGTAGTTTAGAAGCGCGGTAAGCGCCTTTACCGCAGAAGCAGGAGAATCATAGACAGGCACACCTGCCGCTTCCATCATAATTTTATGCATCTGTGTATATGCAGATCCTGGGCTTATCACTACGAGCGGCTTGCCTATGCTGTTTTTCTGCTTTATCACCTCTGCGGCAACAGACGAATCAGCGCCAGGGGTTTGGAAGAGCACGATGGCTATAATCATATCCACGCCAGCGTCGCTGCCTACAATAGAAAGTGCATCAGAATACCTTTTTGCGTCTGCATCGCCCGCCAGGTCTAGCGGCTGCGCTATGTTGACAATGCTTGGCATTGCTTTTCTTAGTTTTTCCTTGGTGGCTTCAGAATAAGAGGCAAGGGCCAGCACGCCGCTATCTGCTATTGCGTCAGCAGTTAGCACGCCAGTGCCTCCCCCGTTTGTTATCACCGAAACCCTGTTTCCGTTAGGCTCTGTTTCGGTGTTGAATATTTTGGCATAGGTGATTAGGTCGCTAAGATCTTCTGCAACGGTAAAGCCGCATTGCCTGAAGAGCGCTTCGTGCACAGCATAATTGCCTGCCAGCGAAGCGGTGTGTGAGTGCGCCGCTGCAACGCCTGCATTCGTGCGGCCAGCTTTAAGCACCACAACTGGCTTTTCCTTTGTTATGGCGCTTGCCACTTTCCTGAATTCGCTTCCACGCTTTATGCCCTCAAGGTAAAGCATGACAACCTTTGTCTCCTTATCGTGAAGCAGATAATACAGCATGTCTGTTTCGTCTATTACAGCAGCATTTCCGTAAGAAACAAACTTTGACAGGCCAAAGCCCTCCCCAGTTATCACATCAAGCACTGTGCTGCCGACTGCGCCGCTTTGCGAAACGAAGCTTACACCGCCAATTTCTGGATTGCTCATCTTGTAAGTTGGCAAGAATAGGGTGTTTATCCTTGAGTGCATGTCTAGCACGCCGAGGCAGTTAGGCCCGAGCACCGGCATGCCGTATTTCTTTGACACTCCGATAAGCTTGTCCTGCAAATCTGTGTTGCCCACTTCAGCAAAGCCGCCACTGATAACGATCGCACTTTTTACATGGCTTTTGCCGCAGTCTTCTAGCACCTCAGGAACCGCCTGGGCCGGCACCGCGATAACCGCAAGGTCTATGGGCTTCTTTATGCTGCTTACGCTCTTGTATGTTTTGTAGCCGAGAATGTCTTCAGTTGCATTCTTGTTTACTGGGTAAATCTTACCATAATAGCCTGTGTTTATGTAATTCTGCAGTATTACCCTGCCTACCTTAGAAGGGTCTCGCGAAGCACCAACTATTGCAACGCTTCGCGGGTTCATCATGCTCTTAATGGCATGTTCCATGCTGCTTTGAGAAATGGCTTCGCGCGCGGGCATAATCACACCATTAGCCTCAGGTCAACAGCCTCGTAGCCGTTGGGTCTGATAAATACAGGGTTTAGGTCTATTTCCTTAAGCCTGCTGTTTTCATAAAACATCTTGGAGAACCTGATAAGCAGTTCCACAACCATGTTTGTTGCTTCTCCATTATATGTTACTACGCTTGCAGACCTTAGCTGTTGAAGCATCTCGTGTGCATCGTAGCGCGTTATTGGGCAAAGCCTCATCGAAACATCCTTAAGCGCTTCTACATATATGCCGCCAAGCCCGAGCAGAACAGTCTTCCCGAACTGCGCGTCTACTGTGCCGCCTAGAATCGTTTCTACGCCGCCTTCGCTCATTTTCTGTGCAAGCACTTTGTAAGGAGAGAATTTGCGTGCTGCGCGCACCAAAGATCCATATGCAGCAACTATTTCCTCTTTTCCAGATAAGTTTGTTTTCACCAACCCTGCTTTTGATTTGTGAAGCGCTTTGTCTGAAATCGCCTTAAGTACGATGGGGTCGTTGCCAGAGAAAGCCAACGCCTCTTCTGCGGAGTTTACATATGCGCTTTCTATGCTCTTTATTCCGTACTTGTCCAAAAGCCTTTTTGCTTCAAAATATTCCATTAGCACGGCAACACCAAAACAAATCAATGCATCTTCTATTAGTTTAGTGCAGCACAACTGCCGCAACTATTACTATTAAAAGCACAATCAGGAGTGCAACCAAGGGCAACTTACTCTTTTTTGGTTTCGGCAGCTCATTCTGGATCTGTGAAACCTCGCCGGCCTGCTGTTCTGCGGCAGTTGCCTGGCCTGCCTGCTGAGGCCCAGCGAATTGCGCCGCGCCTTGCTGCGCTGTGTCTGTTCCTGCTTGCAATCCACTTGCAGCTGCTGCTGGCGCTTGCAGAGGCTTTGCCGACTTTGCGCGAAGGAAGCCCTGCTCAGTAAGCAGCAGTTCAACATTGCCATTCTTGAGCTCATAGTTTAGCATATTCTGCTTGTAAAGCTTGTAGATTCTGTATGCCAGGTCTTTCGGAACTATGCTAATTGCACTCTGCAGCTCTGTGGGCATGCGCTTTCCTCCAGCAAGTTGCTGCAGTATTTCATCGTCAAGGTTGTCTAACGGCTCAGCGCTCCTCGCTGCAAGGTCGTTAAGCAGGTTCTTTGCCGCGTCTGTAAGTTGCATTCCCGTAGGTCCTGGAAACCCTGATGAAAAGGTAACAAGGCCTTTTTGTTTGAGCGTTCCTGCAATGTTTGCTGCGTCGAAAACACTCGCGTTTATTATGCTGCCAAACTTTTCAAGCGTAGAATCAGAATTTATCTTTGAAATGCACGCAACATCAAGGAAGCTTACAGTATTAAGAGTGTTGTCGGCCATTTGATCACAAATACATTGAATAAAACAAATATAAAGCATAAAGGTTGAAATAGTTAGCCATCAAATACCAGAAGTTGAATCTATGCAAATAAGCTTTTTGGGTGCCGCAAGAGAGGTTGGCAGGTCCGCGATCCTTGCCAACGGCTCAAAGCGCTTTTTGCTCGACTACGGCGTAAAGCTTGACGGCAAAACCGAATACCCTCAGAGGCTGCGCACAAAAATAGACGCTTATGTGCTGAGCCATGCGCATCTCGACCACAGCGGATTCGCGCCTGCGCTTTACACAAACGGATACGTGCCTGCGTATGGCACGCCGCCAACAATAGAGCTTTCCCGTTTGCTTATAGAAGATTCGATAAAAATAAACGCAAGGAAAAAAGTCAGACAGGAATTTTCAAAAGGCGACCTGAAGCGTTTCCAGCGCGCATACGTGCCGCTCGAGTATGGCTCAGAAGTAGATATTGGGAATTACACGCTAAGCCTTTTTGATGCTGGCCATATAACCGGCAGCGCAATAACGCTGATAATAAACAGGGAAACAGGCAAGCGGCTAGCGTATACCGGAGACTACAAGCTAGAGCCCCAGATGCTCCAGAAAGGAGCAGACGTTGTGAAGAGCGACGTTCTTATAACAGAGTCAACATACGCAGACAGGGAGCATCCTGACAGGAACGCGCTAATAAAGAGCTTTGTAGATGAGATAAGGGAAATTGTAGAGAACGGCGGCATAGCGCTTCTGCCTGTGTTTGCTGTTGGGAGGGCGCAGGAAATGCTCGCAATTCTTTACAAGAATAACCTTATCGATTACGCCATGATTGACGGAATGGCCCAAAAAGCAAGCGACATAGTAATGCGTTACCCAGATTACAGTACCAACAAAGATACGCTGTTCGCCGCAATGAAGAACACGACATGGGTTGGCTCCGAACGCAACAGGAAGAGCATAACTGGCCCATCAATAATAGTGACTACCTCTGGCATGCTTACTGGCGGGCCTGTACTAGACTATGTGCGCATGCTAAACCAAAAATCAAAAATATTTTTAACAGGCTATCAAATTCCTGGAACAAACGGCAGGAATCTGATGGAAGGCAAGCCGCTTGTTATTGATGGCAAAAAATATGCCATAAAGACGCTTGTTTCGTACTATGACTTTTCTGCGCACGCAGGCAGAAAAGACCTTTACGAATACATAAGGAAAAGCGGGCCGGAAAAGATAATCTGTGTGCATGGCGACGCTAACGTAGCGTCGAATTTTGCAGAGAGCTTGAAACTCGAAGGCTTTGACGCAGTTGCGCCTGCGCTCGGAGAAACAATAAGCGTTGATCTGTAGAGCGTAAGCGCCGAAGCGCAGAAGTTTAGAGGCGCAGAAGTTCAGGCTTCGCCTGATTTCTTAACTACTTCTATTTTGCCGTACTTGCCAGGCGACAGCTGCGGGTTGCCTCTGAATTCGTTGACGTAGCCGTTTACTATCTTTATCTTGTCTCCTACGTTTATGCTTGTCGCGTAATCCTCCCAAAGAGAAATGGAAATGCTGCCGCTGTCGTCGCTTAGAACCGCATCAGCAACATTAAGCCTCTTTCCAAACTTTGTTATTACCTCTCTTGGTTCGCTCTTCTCTGTTATGGTGCCTTCAACCTCGACGTTGCTAGCACCTGCTTTAAGGTCTATTATTTTCATTTATTCACCGAAATAGTATTTAGAGATTTATGTCCTATAAGGTATAATAATTTTTGCTTTTGCTGTACTTCTGGTATTTTGGCAATAGCCCTGCAGCGCAAGCCCTGGCTTGGCGTGCACATTAATCCGGCAAGGCAGGCTAATGCACCAATACATAAGAGTACATAACACATAACATTAAATATGGGGAAACCTAAGTTGAAAGTGTAGCAGGTGATAAAACGGATAAAGTAATCAGCCCTGATAAAAAGACCGTGAAGACCGAAGAGATGAAGGGAATAATAACGGAGAGCCTAAAGATAGCAAGGCTAGACAGTCCGCTTTATGCGCTTGCAGCTTCAAATTTATATGCGTTTTTTGAAAAGGCCGTATTTAAATACGAGGATAAAGCTACAGCTGCAAAAACATATGATGCCGCAATCGCACATGGTCTTAAGCTCAGCCACGATGAATATGACGCTGAGAGCATCGCCAGTTACACTATCGCAGCGTTAGTTGCGGACAGATTTGGCTTGGGAGAGGAAAAGGTGGTCTCAGCCGCCCAACGCGCCTGCTCTGCAGCAGCAAGAAGCGTATATCGTCTTTCCGCGGCCAGCATCGCAAAGAGATTCGGCACGATGAAAAAAGAAGAGATAACCGAGCTTGTATCAAACGAATATTCAAAGTGCTTTAAAGAAGGCGACTACTCCTCTGCATTGGACATAGCAGCGAATTACAGTCAGGAACTTGGAGAGGAAAAGCTAGCCGACGCATTGGCAAAATACTGCGAAACAAAATTTAAAGAAGGCCGCCCAGATCTTGCAGAAAAATATGCAACAGAGTTATGGCAGAAGCTGGGAAAAGAGGGGAAAGAGAAGATAATCCAAGTAGCCAAAGAGGCATACAAAACAAACATCGAAAATGGCAAATACAAAGACGCAATTTACATAGCAGAGAGATTCAAATTAGGCAACGATTTAGTAAAAAAGGCCGAGGAACAATTTCTAAACAACTCCACGGAGCTTGACCCTTACGAATATGTTGATAAAATTTCAGAGGATCGATCTAAAAGGGTGGAAACTATAAAAAAAGCCGCAAACGGTCTTATCGCGCTAATGAAAGGCGATAAC
>JAVZPT010000004.1:0-22605 GCA_038881455.1 Candidatus Micrarchaeaceae archaeon
TGAAAAGGCACGGAATAAAGTACGTGCACCTTAAAGAACTTGGTGGCCTGCGCAAACCAAGCAAAAATTCCCTAAATATGGGCTGGCGCAACGAAAGCTTCAGGGGCTTTGCCGATTATATGCAGACACGCAAGTTTGCAAGTGCAATTGCAAAGCTGATTAAAATGTCTAGGAAAGACAACATAGCAATAATGTGCGCAGAGGGCAACCCTTACAGGTGCCACCGTTTACTAATAGCTGACGCACTTTCTGTACGCGGAGTGCACGTATTCCACATCTCTGGAAAGCACTCTGAAGAAAAGCACAGGCTAGTTAATTTCGCAGTTGTAAAAGGCAAAAGAATTACATATCCTATTTATTGAATGTTGAATGCAAGCCCACAGCTTTCGGCTTTTTATTACTTTACCAATTCTGCCGTGTTGGCTTACTGCTCTTCATGCATATGAAAGGGTTATATGGTATTGTGCATATTATTTTGCTTAAGATTGCGCCAGGGGCTACGGCTGCATTCTGCGCGGCTTGCGCTTGAAAGGTGCCTTTATGATTCATTATGCAATTTCAAAGCACGCAAAAATACTTTTTGTTGGAATAAATCCGCACTATGGCTCTTTCAGGCGCGGCGTGCCATTCTCAAATAACAAGATGTTCTGGTACTTGCTTGCCAGGTCAAGGATAATACGCGAAGACCTAAAGGCTCTGAGAAATGACGAGCAGTTGAAGAGAATCTACTCTGAAAAGTTCAAAAACAAATACAGGCTCAACTTTGTAAATCTTGTAAACAGGCCCACGCACGACGTGTCGCAGCTGAGAAAGGGTGAAGAGCTAAGCGGGGTAAGGCGCGTTAATAAGTTGATAAGGGAAAATAAGCCCAGGGTGGTTTGCTTCATAGGCAAAATCACTTACGAGAAGTTTTCAAACACAAAGCAGTTTTCGTTCGGCTTGCAAAAAGACATAAACTACTCTAAAGTTTATGTTATGCATTTTCCGATACGCGGACCTGCTAGCACAAGGATAAAGGAACTTAAGGAAGTATCAAAAATGGCGCGCCTGCGAACGAACTAATCTGTTTGCGCTCGGCGACTAGCCGAACTAACGCGACGCCTTGCGCTGTTTTATTCTAGAGAGTACGTATTTTCTTAGCTCCCTAAGATGTTTGCGCCTGTCTTTCATCATCACTATGTCGGCTTCGCCGAAGGTTATAAGTATGTGTGAAAAAGGAGAAGGAATGGGCGTTTCTATAACTTCATATTTTGTGCCGCCTGACTTTATGCTTGAAAGAACCTCTCTTGCTCGGGGCATATCCATTACGTCATCAAGTATCTCGCGGTAGGTTTCTTTGAGTATCGGGAAGTCTGGGCTTATTTCTTCTACTGCACTAAGCAGCGCTTCTGAATTTACCTGCTGCCGCCTTACGCTAATCTTCTTGCCTTTGTAGTTCCTAAGAACCATGAAGCCCCTTACGGCGCAGTGCCTGAAGCGCCTCTTCATCATCTCCGTTCTCCTTATATTGCCCTTTAGCACGCTTGCTATGTCCTCGCCTAGCACTACTGAAAATACCTCGTCTATGTCTTTTTTAAGAACCTTAAGGCTTTCGTCGAGCACTATTACAAAGCCATTGTCGCTTATCGTTATGCCAACTTCTGTCTCGAAGTGGCTAGCAAACGCAATTGCGAAAAGCCTAGAAAGCGCGTCGTTGACACGCCTGCCGTAAAGGCTGTGGAACACTATATAATTGCGCCTTGTCTTTACATCGCGCGTCGTTTCAACGAGCACAAGCTTGTCGTTGGGCACGCGCTTTGCAAAGAGCAGCTGCTCTGCGAAGTAAACAAAGATTGACTTCTTTGCATTTTCGTCTATCGGCATTTTGTTAAGCACTTCAGCAGCGTTCGGCCCAGGCATAAGCCTGTTTCTCCTAATCAAGCCAACAGCACTGCCTGAACGTGAAACATCTTTTGCCACGGCTTCTGCAAGCTCAGCTCTGAACTTGCCTATCTCCAGGGCAAGTTCGTAGGTCAGAGGCAACTGCTCTGAGAACCAAGGTGGTATCGTTGGCATCTTGCTTTTTGCAGGACTTACGTAGCAATTCAACTGCCTCGAATATTCAAACCTGTAAAGTTTGCCGCCCAGAGTGAATATGTCTCCGGGCTTAAGCCTGGACAAAAACTCCTCCTCAATGCTGCCTAGCCACTTGTGCTCAGTTGTATAAACATCAACTGCAACAGTATCTGGAATCGTGCCAAGGTTTAGATAGTATATGAGCTTTGTGAATCTGCCGCGCTTGCCGAATTCGCCATTTTCAGGTTCATACCAAATTTTGCCGTAGACACGTCTGCTTTCAAGCCCTACGTAGCTTCCAGAAAGATACTCTAGCAAAGCTTCAAAGTCCTTACGGGGCAGGTTGCTGTAAGGGTAAGCTTGCCTTATAACTGTATATGCGTCGTCAACACGCCACTTTTTTGTGAGGCTCATGCCAACTATATGCTGCGCGAGCACGTCCAGAGCGTTCTTTGGTACTGAAAAAGAATCCAGGTGTCGGTTCTTAGCGGCATACAGCATTACTGAACATTCCACTAGGTCGTCCCTATTCGTCACTATGATTTCGCCTTTGGCAACATCATAGAACCCGTGGCCGCTCCTGCCTATGCGCTGTATGGCACGTGTGACACTCTTCGGAGAGCCAAGCTGGACAACATCATCTATTGCACCTATGTCTATTCCTAGCTCAAGGCTTGTCGACGAAACGACGCACTTAAGCTTGCCCTTTTTTAGCATCTCCTCTACTTCTAGCCTTGTTTCTCTTGAGAGCGAGCCGTGGTGTGCTGCCAAGTCCTCTTCGCCATACTTAAACTTGCTCATAAGGTTATACACTACACGCTCAGTGCCACTCCTAGTATTCGTAAATATAAGCGTTGCTTTGTTCTCTTTTATTATCTTGTCAAGTAGCCTGTATATCGCGCCTTCTACTTTTGCGTCTGGCGCGTTGATTAGGTCGCTAACAGGGGATATGGCCTGGTATTGCATGCGCTTTTCCCAAGTTGCATCTATTACGTAGCAGTCGCGCGCTTCGCCTGTTGGCTTGCAGCCTACAAGGAAGCGAGCAGCTTCTTCCAAAGGATACAGAGTAGCGCCAATGCCTATACGTATAAGTTCGCGCCCCGAAAGCTCAGTGAGCCTCTCTAGAGAAAGTGCCAGATGCACGCCACGCTTGTTGTTCGCGAGCTCGTGTATTTCGTCTATTACGACATACTTTGCGTTTTTCAGGTTTTCAGAAAAGCGTTTTGCATTTAGCAGTATGGCTATGCTCTCTGGCGTAGTCACAAGTATGTTTGGTGGTCTTACTAACTGTCTCTGTCTTTCTTTCTGCTCTGTGTCACCTGTGCGCACTCCAACAGTTATGCGCTTTACCCTATCGCCAAGCTTTGCATATATTTCGTCTAAAGGCTCTTTGAGGTTCTTGTATATGTCATTATCGAGCGCCCTTAGCGGCGATATGTATATGCAATAGGTCTTATCTTCAAGCTCGCCCTTCTCTGCCATATCCATAAGGTCGCTTAGTATGGCCATAAAGGCAGAGAAAGTTTTGCCGCTTCCTGTAGGTGCGGTTATTAGCAAGTTTTTTCCTTCGCGTATCAGCTTGAAAGAGTATTTCTGCGGCGGCGTTAGCTCTTTGTACTTATTTACGAACCATTCCCTTATTGCGCCGTTCAGGCTGGAAAGGCTCTCTTCATCGGAGAACGGCTTGCCGTATTGCTGGATCGTTAAACTCACCGAAAAAAGCGCAAGAAATGCGCAAAGAAGCATTTCTGCGATAATGTTTTATATGTTGCACTATAAATAGTTTTCCGGTTCGATGGCCAAGGAAAGCAGTGAAAAGCTTAAGAAGAAACTTGAGGCGCTAAAGAGGCTTCAGCAGGCAAGCCAGATCGTTGAGGAAGGCGGCATACAAAGCCAGGTTGTCCTAACAAGCGCCGACGACCAAATGCCCTCTGCTGACGCGCACGTACGCGAACTACTTGAAAGATCAGAGATAAAATCACCTGCGGAAAAGGCACGGGAAATAGAAAGATCCGAACTTGCAATGGCAACGCCTGCGCGCAAGAGCAAAGCTAAAAAGTCGGCAAATAAAGACAAAAAGGCAAAAGCAGGAAAAGCCAGAACTGGCAAAGGCAAGAACAAAAGACGCTAAAATGGCATAAGCCCGTCGTCTTTCTTGTCTCTCTTGTGTTTGTCGCCTTGCTTGCTCACTGAAAGCTTAACGCCACTCGGGTCCCTGGTTATTGTAACATCTATGTCTTCGCTACCGAGAATGTGCCTTAACTCTTCATAAGTATAGGCGCCTATGTTGCTTGCACTCTTGTTCTTTAGAACCTCTGCCCTTCTCTCAACTATTTCCTGCTTGCCTATCTCTGAGAAGTCCAGAGAGAGCACAGGGTTTGGATTCGTGTACTCGTTTTCGACTCCTTGCTCTATTGGCTTGTAACCCTCGCTCTGGTATATGAAAGGCAGCACTGCATTGAACTCGCTTTTTATTCCTTCGATTACTTTTCCCACGCTTTGCGCGTCGCCCGCTATAAGGAAATCGTCTCCGTTGAGAAAGCCTACAAAGATGCTGCCGTTGGCTTCTTTGGCCTTATCCTGCAAAAGCTGCGACGTCAGCCTAAGAATTGTTATCCCAGACTCGTTTCCGAACCTGTTTGCAAAGTCGGCAAGATTGCTGACACGGAGCCTGCCTAAAACGTAGCTCTCGTCTGAAGATTTTACTGCGTTTTCAACTGCGCTGGAAATGCGCTCTTCATTAGGCAGGTCTATAAGCGGGTCAAACTTCTTTCCTTTCTTTTTGAGAAATATCGTAACTAGGCTCCTGAGCTCACTCGGATCGAAAGGTTTCTTTATGTAATAATCTGCGCCGTATTTTATGCCTTTGAACCTGTTTGAAGTGGCGTCCATGGCGCTTACGATTATTATTATTGTGTCGCTTAGCGACCTGTCGCTCTTCACTGCCTGGCAAATTTCAAGTCCGTCAGCTCCAGGCAGCATAAGGTCCAATATTACTAGGTCTGGCTTCTCGTACTTTATGCGCTCAAGCGCTTCTTTGCCATCATATATCTGCGTTATCTCGAATCCCCTGCCTATTGAAAGCGCCATCAGCTTGTTTATGTTTTTATCGTCCTCGACCACGAAAACGCGCTTTATTGGTTGCTCTTCTTGCAGCATATAATACGTAAGTATGCCACCGCTGTTCCTTGATGCGATGGCGTTGGCTTTCTCTAATTCCTGAAGCCCCCTGTCAAGCACTGCTGCATCTACGCCCAGTGAAGAGGCGTATTTCTTCGCCTCGTCATACGTAATTTCTTGCCTCTCGTTGATTAGCGAGATTATGTCTGATTCGGTTTCTTCAAGGCTCTTCATGAGCGCACCCTAGCCAGTCGCCTACAAACACATTGTCAAAAAAAGATTTAATACTTTGCAACGAGGTTGAGAAATCAATATAATAATGAGCATCGTAAATGTAAAGAGGCGATTTTAAGGTGTCAAAGCTGGAGTTTGAAAAGCTTTCAAGCAGAACAAAAAAATCGCAGAGAGTGCGGAAGGCACAGATAGCGCTCGAATACATGATTGTCTTTTCTTTTGTATTGATAATATTCGCATTCCTCTTCGCCCTAATAGCAGGCCAGCGCGCCCAGGTACTTACAACGCAGCTTTTCCAGCAGGAGCAGCTTTTAGCACACGACATAGCAAGCCAGATAAACCAGGCGCTACAAGCCGGCAACGGCTATTCTTCTAGCGTGCCTACGCCTGCGCAGATAGGCACTACGCCCATACAAGTGTACGTTACAAAGAATGGCGAGGTTCTGGTAAACGCGAGCATAGGCAGGCAAATAATTCAAGCAGTAGCGTACACGCCTGCACTGGTTGTTTCAAGCCCCAACTACTTGCAGGCAAACAAGTACCTGCTGCCGAACAGCGGCACAATAAACATAACAAACGCGTATGGAAAAATATGCATAGACTACAACTGCACGGCTCCAAACGACATAGCAAGCGGCATAAGCATGTCAAGCCAGGTTGTGCACGCTGCTCAATTCAACGGGCAGAGCAGCTACATCTATGGATCGCTTACAAACTACTTTGGCGGCAACAATCCTTTGACCGCCATGGCATGGGCTTATATTACACCCAACACAAATGGGCCGATATTTGGAGTGACGGACTCGCCCCCTAACGGCGGCTGGAATATGCCGTTCTTGAGCAATAACGGATTGACTATTTTTGGTTGGATATGGGGCGTGAACGGCAATAATCCTTTGTCTTATACTGTGCCGTCAAGCGGTTGGTATTACCTTGCCATTACATACAATCCTTCAGGTTCTGGCACAGAAGTATTTTACGTTAATGGCCAAGCCGTTGCAAGCGCAACGGGGCAGTACAGTCCTTCCGGGGCAACAGACTACTGGACAACATACATATCAGGCGCAAAACCCTCAGGCGTTAATTCGTATCTTTTTGGGCGCATTGCAAATGTGCAAGCATATAGCACAAATCTTACAGCAAGTGAAATTTATAGCCTCTACCAAGAGGGCATAGGCGGCGCGCCCATAGACCTGCAGAACCTCGTTTCTTGGTGGCCGCTAAATGGCAATGCAAACGACTACAGCGGCAACGGCAACAACGGCGTAATCCACGGTCCTTTGCTATTTCCAACAGTCGCTGAACTGCTTGCAAAAGTAACGAATAACGCTGGCCAAGCAGTAGCAAACGACCTTGTAGGCTTCACCACTACGCTTGGCAACTTTTCAGGAAACATGTTTTATACTAATTACACTAACTCAAACGGCGTCGCAATCGCATTTCTGAATCAGAACCTAAGCACAGGCATTGCAACAGTCAAGGCAACATCTTTTAACGGCAACATTTCTGCAGAGCATAATCTTGTTGCATGGTATCCTTTAGATTTAGGCCAAGGCTCAAGCGCATATGACATAAGCGGATATGGCAACACAGGAAAAATGCAGTATGTTTCTTGGAGCAAGCCCAATTATGTTACAAGCATGAACCAAAATTCTTACATTTTAGTAGCCAACACTCCTAGTCTGAATCCTACTGCAAGCGCAACTGTGCTGATGTGGATTAAGCCAGGAAGTTCGCAAACTGCTTCGTATAGCAACCTTTATGGCAAAGGTTCAGGCCAGCCCTTTGTACAATTTTACGAAAACAGCTCTGTGCTTGCTGGTATTTGGGGAGCAACGCAAACGCCAAGCGTGCAAATAGGAAAAAATTGGACTTTGGTTGCTGCTACGTATTATCCTACTAATGGAAACACGCTTATTTCGCTGTATGTCAATGGCATGCTAGAAGCTAGCGCTATCGCAACAGGCGGCATGGCCGCAAATAATTATGCGTTGCAAATAGGCTCAACGGCACCCACCTTTGGCAATGGCGGATACTTCAACGGATCTATTGCAAATATACAGCTTTACAGTACAAACCTGACTAGTAGCCAAATAACAAGCATTTATGATACTGGCATTTCTTCCCCGCCCATCACAAGCAGCAACCTCGCCGCATGGTGGCCGCTAAATGGCAATGCAAACGACTACAGCGGCAACGGCAACAACGGAACAATATACGGCACTGCAAGCTTCGAAAGCACGAAAAGCATGCCAAACGTAAACGCCAACGCTTCTAGCGCCCTTACAGCTCAGTTCAACGGAGCAAGCAGCTACATCGAAGTCATTGGAATACCTGCTTCCATGTTGGGCACCACTCCTAAATCCGTATCTGCGTGGATTTATCCTACTGCCTATTCTGGAGAAGGAGGAATAGTCGTAATGGGCCCTTCTGGCGGCGGAGGCCAGGGTCAGAGTTTCAGATTTGTAATTAACAGTAACGGAGATTTAGGCTTGGATGTAAGTGACGGAATTGCATATACTTCTCTTGTGGCTCCGCTGAACAGATGGAGTTTCGTAGCAGCCACATATTCAAATGGCAAATACACCATATATTTAAACACAGCCTCGCAATCACTATCGTTGCCCGTGCAAAACCTAACGCAAGGATACATCTACTTGGGATACAACTTTATCAACAATTATTTCTTTTCAGGGCAGATTTCGAATATTCAACTTTACAACACTTCGCTTTCAACAAGCGAAATACAAGCACTGTATAACGAAGGTTTGGAAAGCGCGCCTATCGCAGGCGCCGGCCTCGCTGCCTGGTACCCGCTGAACGGCAACGCAAACGACTACAGCGGCAACGGCAACAACGGAACAAACTACAACGTGCTTTTTGCCCAGCAGAAAGTCGTAAAGCCGAGTCTTATTTCTTCGCTTGGCAGTTACGGCAGCACATTCGCTGGCCAGGGCAGCATAATTAGCGGCAACAGCATAAACCTGCCAGCTACTACATCGCAAAGCATAGTGATGTGGATCTATGCTGGCGCTTACCCTCCGAGCACAGCTCCGGCAGCCTCTAATCCAAGCGTGGGATCGGACCTTTTCCAGGAAGGCACAACTAACAATGCCAACACATACATAATAAACTACACTGGTCATTTGGGAATAGATGTATGGGGGTGCGGAACCTCAAGGAGCATAGGCACAGTTCCATTAAATGCGTGGGTACAAACTGCGTTTGTCTTCAATGCATCTGCTGACACGCTAGCGTATTACATGAACGGGGCCCCTAGCGGCACAGTAACGCCTTGTGGCTACCATTCTACAGATAATTCCATAGTGCTAGGCTACAACAACATAGCAAGCAGCGAGAACAACTTTGTAGGAAGCATGGCAAACGCGCAGCTTTACACTGCGGCGCTCTCTGCAAGCCAAATTAGCGCGCTTTACAACGCGGGCATGCCTTCTGTTGCTGAAGCGCAAATACCTTTGAGTTGGGCACCATGAAAGCACAGTTTTGGTCTTTCGATGTTATCTTTGCGATGGTGATATTCGGCACAGCACTTGTCTTGCTTACGTTTGTATGGTTTAGCGTGAGCGAGCAGTTTTCTCTCGCTTCAGGAAACGGCGTCGAGGAGCTGCAGGCACAGCTAGGCCTATTACAAAGCCAGATATTAGCTCCTGGCACGCCGGCCGATTGGAACTCATTCCTGAACATAACAAAGCCTTCCACGTGGAACAACGTCAGCATAGGCCTTGGCTCAGGCAATGGAAACAATGTTTCGATTGCAAAAACTATGGCGCTGATGGGTCTTGCAAACTACAACAACACAGCATATCAGGCAAGCAAACAGATGCTTGGGATAGGCTATGATTACTTCATATCGATAAAGGGCAGTGCGTTCAACATTACAATTGGCAGGAGCCCGTATGCAAACAAAGCAGTGGCGATAGAATCGGCAAGCATGCCCGTGGTTATACAAGGGCAGCAGGCTAACATGCAGATACTGGTTTGGACTAATACTACTTTTGGTGTTGGTTGATGAAAGGCATAGTGTTTACAATAGATGCAATATTTGCATTAATTATCGCAACTGCGAGCATATCCATTCTGCTTTATTTCCGCTACTTTTCCCAAGCGCCATACACTATAAGCTATGAAGAGGCGCAGAGCATAATGGCTCAGCTTTCGAGCACTAGCGTTTACCAAATGCAAAGCAGCATTGCGCAGGCAATAGACAGGCAAACTTACGGAACAAACTACACGTGGCCGCAATTCATGAACAATGCCTATTCAGATGCAGCAGGGGCTTTTGGCCCGGCAACGCCGTTTATCTCTTACATATTCACAGCAAACAGCAAGATAACCACAGGCATTGTAGCTGGCTACGGCAATGTCTATTTCGCAACAGGCTCTGAACTATACGCAGTAAACGCAACTACAAACGCAACAGCATGGAGCAAGGGCACTAGCCCAGTTTCTTCTACGCCAGTAATTTACGAAAATATGCTGCTGTATATAAACACGACAAACGTTACTGCAGTAAATCCAAGCAACGGCAAAACGATTTTCACCACAAACACCATAGGCAGCACGCCGGTATCAAACTTGCTCATAACTACGCCGTTGCTCGCTTATGACGGCAAGGTGTTTTTTGGGGCAAGCTCTGACAGCATATACGCGATCTATGCAAGCAACGGCACAGAGGCATGGAGCATAGGCATGGGCGCTGGCGAGCAGCCACAATTTCTTGCTGTAGTCGGAGGCAACCTTGCGGTAAAGACCACATCGGGAGAGCTAGCGCTAATAGGCATGCAAGGCGCCGCAGCAGGCATTCTTTGGTCCAAGCCGTCACTCGGAGTAAGCTCGCCTATTTCCGGCACGCAAGACATACTTTACTTTGGAAGCGGCGACAGCATAAACGCCACATATACAAACGGAACTGCCGTGCCTGGATTCCCTGAAGCGGCAAGCCAAGTGGTCTATGCTGTAGCGCCCTACGGCTCTTCTGTTTATTATCAACTGCAAAGCGGCATAGTGGCAGTTTCTGCAAACGGCGGTCAACTCTGGAGCTTCTCAGCCCCTAGCTCTTTTGGCAGTGCAGTTACCGGCTCTTCTTCGCTCGTTGCATCTAACGGCTATCTGTACGCGCTTTGGAATAATGGCGTTTCAATAATAAACACAACATCAAGAAGCTTTGCTTTTGCACAAGTGCCATATTCGCCGATAAGCAACGAAAGCCTTGCATATGGAAGGCTTTACTTTGTAGCCAACAACAAGCTAATAGCTCTTGGGTCTTGCCCTGCAAGCTCAGGCGAAAGCATCCTTTACGCAAGCGCTGCGTTGCTTGCAAACGGCTATGCCAGTTGCGCAGACTCGCTCCTAAACAGCGTTGAAACTACAAGCAACTATTACGTATTCCTCAACAATACATTCGGGCCTTCAATGTCAATTGCAAGGTTCAACGGAGTCAACGCTTACGCAAAGGCGCAAAGCCAACCGTGGATGAATACGCCGCTTGTCACTGTTTCGTTCTGGATCAACGTAAGCGCATACCCTAGCGGCGCGGTAAGGGTACTAAGTTATGGCGACAACGGCACTGCAACAGGCCATTACTCTGGCTGGTTCTTCGCTCTAAACTCCAGCGGCATATTGCGGTTCTACATAATGAATGGAACCGCGCAGACTGTAGTTCCTGCTGCAATGAAGCTTGCGCTTAACAAATGGTACAACATAGTTGGGCTTTATAACGGCTCGTACCTAGGGCTTTATGTCAACGGCGTCATTGCATCGCAAGTAGGCCAGAGAATTGCTCCTAAGAAGATATCAACGTCTATTGTGCCGCCTGGCCCGCAGGTAAACCTTACAATTGGCAGCGGCACGCCAATAAGCGGCACTTTCTTTAACGGCTACATAAGCAACATTCAGATATACGCTGAGCCGCTTTCCCCTGTTAGCATATCTGAACTTAGCAGCGAAGGCATACAGTCAGGGCCTGTTTCAAATTACCTTGTTGCCTGGTACCCGCTTCAAGGAGATACAAACGATTACAGCGTTTACAGCAACGCGGCATATCCTTATTACATTTCTTTTGAAAAGAATGGTTACGTGCCTGCTAGCTACTCCGGAGCTTATGAGATAAGCAGGGCAAGCGCGCCGATAGCCATTATAAATTATACGACAGGCAACACAATGGTGGAAAACGTGGGTGTATTTGCATGGCGCTGAAACCTTTTCAAAGCATGAAAGCGCAGATGATGAGCATACTTGTACTGCTGATGTTCTTGCTAATGCTCGCTACGCTCTTCACGTTTGCAATGCTAAATGTAAGCAACAACAACATAGAGCAGGCACTTTCGCTTGCAAGCGGGACAAGCGGCTACTCGTCGCTGCTTAAGCTAAGCGCCAACAACTTTGCAGAGGCAAGCGCTGCAAAGGCGTTGCAGGTGCTTGCAAATTACGAACTAACGCCAAGCATGCGGAAAGACAACTTCATAACGAATGCAAGCCTTTATCTTTCGCAACTTATGGAAAACGGCACTGTGCCTAATGAAACACAGTCTGCAGCTGCAAACACAATAAGCGAAATGGGCAACTTGACCTTTGAAGGCTACAATTCTATAATAGCGAAAACGCTTGGCTTTTCCGTTTCTGGACTTTCTATCAACGAGACGGCTCCGAGAGTATTCCAGACAAATCCATATTCGATAGATGTTTCATACTTAGAAAACGTAGAATTTACCGCTTACTACAGCAAATACAAGTATGACATACCAGTAAACATAAGCCTTAAACTTAATGGAACGGCAGATCTAACGTATGCGCAGCTTGGCACATTAAGCGACATGCACTTTGCAAGCCTTGACAACATAACAAGCGTATTGGCTAACGCCCATGCCCTGACAGGCAATTACATAGGCATTGCATACGGCACTGTTTTGTCATTGCCAAGCAACGCAATAAGCGGGGCAAGCTGCCCAAGCTCTACGCCGCTTCCTGAAAGCGACATAATAATAGCTACATACAATGCCATAGGCTTAGAAGCCTGCATGAACAGCTACGCGGGGCTTGTCTCATACATAGCGCCAACAAGCACGCCAACTGTGCCATATCTAATATACGGCCCAAGCACAAACATACTTCAGCAATTGCCTACAGGCAGAAAGGTACTCATCTATGGCCCTGAGCTTGCTGTTATGGACATAGAAAACCTCAGGAATGCAGTGAGCAATGGCTACTACTTTGCATCCCCATTCACTCCGAGCTACTTGGACAGGGCATCGTGGAGCCTAACAAAAAGTTCGCCAAACGGCATATTCAACTTTTTTAACTATAACACGCGCGTTGCACTGTTCAACGGCGCAAGCAGCTACATACAGGTTCCTGACGTCCACCTGCTCAACCTTTCAACGCTCACGATAGCAGGCTGGGTAGATTACAAAGGACCTGCTTCTGGCTCTTGGAACTGGCTAGTCGCAAAGCAGAATGCGTGGGGCGTTGGGGTTTGCGGCACATCGCTTGCTGTTTGCTTCTACAACTGGGCAAGCGGAACTAATTATGTATCGAGCACTACCGTAAGCCCGAACCACTGGTATTTCCTTGTCGCAACGATAGGCGGGGGCACAGAAACTGTTTATCTAAACGGCTTAAATGTTTTGAGCAATTCGCTTGCGGTATCAAACCAAGGGGTTGGCGTTCAGATAGGCTATGGAAATGCTGGTGGCCAGTTCCTTAACGGCTCAGCAAGCAACATTCAGATTTACAATACAACGCTCTCGCCTTCGCAGATCCAGCAGCTTTATCAGTCGGGCATTTCGGGCAGGCCATTGGCAAATGCAGGGCTTGTCGGCTGGTGGCCGCTGAACGGCAACGCAAACGACTACAGTGGCTTTGGAGATAACGGCACGCCATTTAGCATTGCATATGCCAGTCCGGCAAACTATACGAGAGACAGCATTTTTGTCACCACAACGCCAAAAACGCAGCCGTTGCCTGGTATAGGCTCATGCACAAGCAATGCAAGCTGCTACTCCAGCACAATGGCCAACTTGTTCGTAAGCAGTTTGCCGCTAGAAAATAAACAGCAAAGCGTAGCATATCTCAATGGTCGAAATTATATACTTGTGCCTGCTGCGCCAAGCATAGAGCCTGCTAATCAAATAACCATAACTGGTTGGGTCGAGCCGCAAGGCACTTTCGTAGAGCGTGGTTATCCTACAATGGTATCAGATACCAACGGCGGCTATACTATACAGACCTGCAGCGGCAGCGAATACAGCGGCGAGTCGCTGACCTTTTGGCTTGGCAACAATGGCAATGGCAACACCTGTGGCATAGCTGGGGATTCGTTGAATTTTGGAACGTGGTATATGTTCGCCGTAACATACAATGGCGTGGAGGCGACAGAATACATAGACGGCTCTCCAGTATATTCGCAAGCATTCTCAACTACAATGGCAAGCGGAAATCCGCTAGGAATAGGCATATACTCAAACGCCGTTTTAGGCGAAGGAATGTGGAATGGCTCGATTGCAAACATACAAATATACAACACTTCGCTTACTGCTGGCGAGATTTTATCTCTTTACGATGAAGGCATAGGCGGCGCGCCTATCGCAGGCGCCGGCCTCGCTGCCTGGTACCCGCTGAACGGCAACGCAAACGACTACAGCGGCAACGGCAACAACGGCACTGCAACCAATGTTGTTTATTATCCAATCAACGGCACATACACTGCGCCAGGCCTTTCATCGCTCAATGGAATTGAAGACGAGCTTGAATCGCTTGGCTTTGTGGGCTAACTCTTACGATGCGGCGTTTCTTTGCCTGTATGCTTCACAGAACAGAAAGCATTGCATTTGCAAGGAAGCGTAGCGTTTCATGGCCAGCGCAATTGCAGGGCTTGGGCCGTGCGGTGAATGCATTTTTTCTTTTTGCTGCTTTGTGCAAACGCTTCCAAACCTTCTAGATGCCTGCAGAAGCCCCTGCTGCACCTCCGCTTATTGTAGTGAAAATTCCGCCTATCAGGATCGACGTAACTATGAAGACGCCGAAGCCAACAAGCATGAACAGGGGCATAAACCTTATGCCTCTGAGAATAGAGCCCGATGAAATTGCGCTTACTATGAATGCGGCGAAGCCCGTTATCATAAGCACCGCGCTTATTGCGAAGTTGTGGTAGTCTGCTATTGTTATCTTTGGCGGGCTTGGCCTCAGGAACGAAACGCCCACTGTTGGCAAACCTCCTGGGTTTGACTTAAGTATGCCTGCCCATACTGTATCGGTCACAAAAATCATCTGGCTTGTCAACCCATACAGGACCGGGGCCCCTACAAGCGCGGCAAACGCTATGAAAATTGTGTAAAGGAACAGCTGCCCTGATATCTCTTTCTCTATTGTCTGCTGCGAACGCAGGTCTTTAGCTATTTGGTTGAGCAGGTCGGTCATGCCGCCGCCATACTGTATGCCTTCAAGAACCATGCGTATCGTATGCTGGAACTGCGTTGACCTGTAGCGCCTGCCAAGATCTTGCAGCGCCTGCTGGAGCGTCAATCCAGTATAAAGTTCTTTGTCTATATTCTTCACGTCTTCGCTGAAGTAGCGGAAGTCTGGCCTGGCAGCAACTACAAGCGCCTTGTCTATTGCAACCCCGCTCCTTATGTTCGCAGCCGCGATTTGGAGGAAGTCTGGAAGAATAGACTCTACAAAACCCCTGCGCTGCTCTATCCTTGTCTCCAAAAGCGCATATACCACCACAGAAGGCACGGCTGCTGCTACAAGGCCTGCCACTGCAGAAAGAAGCACATTAAGCTTAACCACAAGGAAGAGCAGAAAAGGCACAATGATTAGTAACGCCAAGCTGCTCAGTATAAGCTGCCTAAGAAATTTTTCTAGCGGCGTCTTCACGCCTGCAAGCCTAAGCTCGTTGCCGGCAAGTTCGGCGACGCGCCTTGAAACAAGCTTTTCGAACTGAACCATTTTATCACATTGTGAATACAGGTCTAGAGCTTCTCATTACGTTAAGAAATATTATCTGCAAAAAGAATATTCCTACAAGCGCGAAGAGAAGCAGCGTCGGAGTTACTGAAAATATGTTTATGAAAGTAGTCAGTATTGCTGCTACTGCTATACCCATGCTTGGAAATATCACCCCGAAAAGCATGTAGAACATTGCAAGCGCGTTAAGCCTTTGGCCATATCTCCTTAGCTCTATAACACGCTCTTGAGTAACGTCTTCAACAACTCCTTGAAGCGCTCCTGCTACATCTGCGCCGGCTTTGATGCTAACGCTTGCCTGAAGCATTATCCTCTTGAATGTCTTAGACTGGCTTTCCTCGCTTGCCCGGTCTATCGCCTGCTCTATGGGCATGCCAAGCTGGACCAGCTCAACTATCTTTGCGAACTCTTTGCTCGCTTCGCCATAGCCTGTGCTTACCGCAGTGATGGCGTTAAATAAAGGCATTCCTGACCTTAAACTGACTACCATGTCCCTTGCCGCAAAAAGTATGTCGCGCTCAACGCCCTTGCCCTGCTGCTTGCTTTTCTGCGCGGGAAATTGCAGGAAACGCCCGAAAAGCGCCATGTAAACTGCGAAAGCAAGCCCAAGGCTAAGCACAACGCCAGCTGGGCCCAGCCCAAGATGCAGCAGCAGTGCGGCTACTGCTACTGTGATGACAACGGTAACTATTATGGCGTTTATAAGCGCCCTCTTCACAAATTCGTATGCTGTACTTTTACTGCCAATTTCTCGTAGCGCAGGCTCAAGCTCCTTGTGCTTAAGAACTGTCTTTGCGATATAAGACTGCAGCGCAGAAGGCTTCTTTGGCTGCTGCGTTGTTGGCATGCGTATTTGAGGCTTCTCTGCTGCGCCTTGCCTTGCGGCGCCTCCGAAAAGGCGCATACCTGGCTTTGCTGCTGCCTTTTCTTGGGGCTTTGCGGTTGCGGTTGCATTTGTATACTGGTATATGGGCTTTGACCTTATCTTGAAGAAGAGAAAACGCTTTTGCTTTGTATAGCCTATGGGCTGCGCCTTTGCGCTGTCTGCGCCACCCGCAGGCTTCTTTTTAAACAACATATGCGTTCGCTTCGTCAATAACTTCCTTTAGCAGGGCATTTCTGAGCTCGGCAAGGTCCGTTGGCACGGCTTTTTGCTTGCCTTCTGCTATAAGCCTTGCCAAGCCGTTTGCTTCAAGCCTTATTATCTTAAGTTGCTCAGAGTTAAAAACGCGCTCTTTAAGGCCTTCGTCGATCTTTTCAAGGTCGCTTATCTGATCGTTGAGCGATAGCGTAGGAAGCACAAGCCCTTTAAGTCGCCTTTGCTCTCTGGCTTCGCCTATCGAACGGCCAATTGCTGTGCCTGCTGCGCCTATGCTTTCAAGCTTGCCTGCTGCGTCGTGGAGTTCTTTTTTGAAGAGCGCAGGCCTTGGCTTGTTTGTTTTTGCCTCTGCCTTTTGCTGTTGCGCTGGCTGCGGCATTTGCTTTGATGAAGGTTGCACCGAAGGACTAGGCTGCGCGGCTGCATGCGCCTGCTTGGGTTCTGTTGCCGTGCCCTGCGCCCTCGCGTAAGCGCCTTCTGCTTTTAGTTGCTCTGCGGGCTGAGCCTGCAACTGCTCCTCTTGCCTTTCCTGCTTTGCAAAGCCAATAAGCCTGATTGCAGAACTGTAATTCAAAGTTCTTACCTCTATTCCTGGGGCTATGTCGCTTGGATCTATCTCGAAGCTGCCCTGCTGCTGAGCGGCGCTTTCGATGTTTTTCACCATATTCTGCGCTTCTTCATAAGTTGTCATGCTGCACCAGCCTTTAGCTTGTCAAGCAGATCCTGCGTAAACTTCACATTTGAATTGGCAAGCCCTACCACGCGTTCCTTGTCGTTGTAATATGCAGAAACTACATAGCCACATGTGTCTACGTCTGTAACGTTGTTGTTTGCAAGCCACATAAGCACTTTTGCTTTTTCACTTACGTCTTGCTCTATCTCGCTTTGCGTATAACCCGAATAAAGTGATAGCACATCGGCAAGCTTTGACATATCTGAAATTTTCGGAAACTTGTCGCTTCGCATGTCCCAGCGGTATAGTACGTTTGCATCGCCTGTTCCAAGCATCTCCGCAAATTCTAGCACCCGCCTTATGCCACGCCGCCTGTGCCTAAAGAGCACAGCTATGCCACCGAATGCGTTGAGCATTATTTTAGGCAGGTTTATAGGCGGGTTCGACATTCTTACTACTGTGTCTTGTGCGTTGTCTGCGTGGATAGTGCCGTATACTGCGTGGCCCGTATGTATGGCTTCGAAGAGCGTCTCTGCGTCTTTCTCTGTCCTTACCTCGCCGACAAGCAGAAAATCCGGCCTTTGCCTGAGCGCGTTTATCATCAGGTCGTAAAGGGTTATTTCGCCCTTTCCTTCTGGGTTTGGCTGCCTTGTAAGCATAGGCACCCATTGCAGGAAAGAAGGCAGGGAAAGCTCCCTCGTCTCCTCTACCGATATCACCCTTCTGCTCATTGGTATAAATATGCTCATTGCGTTGAGGAAGCTCGTTTTGCCGCTTGCAGTGCCGCCTGAAATTAGCATGCTGACTTCATTTTGTATATTGAGCCACACATAAGCGGCTATTTCTGGAGAAAGCGTGCCGTTAGCTACCAACGCAGGCATCGTCCATGGGTTTTTAGCAAACTTCCTTATTGTTATTGTGTTGCCGAAGTTTGACACGGGATAAAGTGTTGCGTTTACTCTGGAGCCGTCTGGCAACTCTGCGTCCATAAGCGGCGACAGGCTTGTTATCTGCCTGCCTACGCGCCTTCCTATCTGCTCTGAAAGGTTGTATATTTCCTCTTCGCTTCTTATTACTACATTTGTCTTGCACCAGCCGTACTTTTTGTGAAACACCCAGATAGGCTCCTTCGAGTTGTTTACCACGACCTCTTCAAGGTTGTCGTCTGCAAGTGGCAGCTCTAGGTCGCCAAGCCCGAGCATCATGTTAAGAACATAAGATATGAGTATTTTCTTTTGCTCTGCCTGCGTCAAAGGCAGATACCTGTCAAGAAGCAAAGAAGAAGCCTGTATGTACTTGTTTGTAAGCTCATCCATGTACTCTTTGTCCTCTATGCGCGTTGGGTCTATTGGCACCATAGAAAGAAGTTCAGGCCTTAGCGACAGCAGCAGCACACGCGTGGCTTCGCCCAGCCCAGGCACGCTTACATTATAGCTGGGAACTGCGCTCGGTGACTCTTCTATCTTTACCTTTACTGGAAGTCCGTGCGCGTCCAAGTCGTATTGCGCATATACCTTGCCGGTGCTTTTCTCCTCTGCGTCGGCCATATTAACACGCTATTTTCCACCAAGGCGCTTTGCCTTGTCCCTTATCTTATCGCTTTCCTTCTTAAGCTTGTTCGACCTATTTGCTATTTCTTTGACTTTTGGTTCTATGTCGCCGAGCTTGCTGTCCTTGCTCGCCAGGCTTTCGGTTTTCGAAGCGCTGAGCGACTTCAGCTGGAGCGAAAGCTGTTGAATTTCGCTTGCGAGCTGATTCTTTTCTGCCTCGGCGCTTGCTATGCTTTTGTTTATATCGCTCAGCGTATCGCTGAGCTTCGACACCTCAGGGAACTTATTCTTAATGTCGAGCAGCAAAGAAGCCAAGGCATTTGCCTGCTTTTGCGCTGCCCCGTAAATAGACATTGCCTGTTGTTCGGTCTTAGCTGCTTCATCAACAAGCCTTTTCGACCCAGAATTTACCTTGCTCCTTATCGACTCCGCCTCTTTTGAATAGTTTGACAATGATGCGTTATAATCTAAAATTTCTTTTTTCATTTGGCCTATCAGTGATTCAAGCGCCCTGGACTCTCTTCTTATCTCTTCTTCAAGCTCTAGGAAGCGCTTCCGCTGGCTGTCGAGCTGCTTTTCCAGCATGCCACGCATGTCTGAAAGCTCTTGCCGCGCAAGACTCATCTTGGCGTTCATGTCATCGACAAGGCGCTGGGCTTCAGCCGCGCCCGAGCCTTTTGCAATCGAGTCAAGCGCCGCTGACTTCTCGCCAAGTTGTGAAAGCCCAGAATCGAGCTCTGACCTTAGCTTAGATATGTACTCTACGCCTGCGCCTATGTTGCCTTGCAGTTTGTTAAGCTCATCGTTGTAAGCGTTTATTGTGTCCATTACCTTCTTTATTTCCCCTGCGCGCTCTCTGTAAACGCGGTCTACCTCGCCCATGTATTTCTTGAATTGGTCTATCTGTTCTGTTATGTCGCTGATGAGTCTGGCCTGCACGGCCAGCTCGTCCTCCAGAATGCCCTGTTTCTGGGCTACCCTGTTCTTTATCGCAGTTTCTTCTTCTGGCGTTGCAGCTGCCTTTGAAACATACATGCGGCCTACTTTGTAGCTTATGTGCACTATGTTTGACTTTTCTAGGACGTTTGCCCAAGTCTCAATTATAGGTTCAGTAACGTTTAGGTCTCTCGAAAGCTTTATAGAATCGGTTTCGCCGTGCTCGCCCAAGTACTTTACAAGGTCGTCTATGCTCGTTGTAACTGGTTGCCCTGCTTGGTTTTGGTCAGCCATATAGATAAATATAATTAAAAAGTTTATTATGCTTTCGCAATACGACTATGCGTCAGTAAGCCGATGCGATATACGACGCAATTTCCTCGCCTATTGCTGCTTCGGGCAATATTATGCGCTTAGCCCCCGCGCGCTGGAGCCTGCTTATGTCGTCTGTCCGTTTTGCCCTTGCTATTACGCTGCATTTATCGTTTGCTGCCTTTGCTGCAATGGTTATAAACGCATTCTTTATGTCTTCTTCATAAAGCGACAACAATGCAGATGCGCTGCCTATGCCCGCTTCGCGCAATGTAGCGCTTTCTGATGCGTCTCCGGCGATTGCTACATAGCCTGTGCGTATTGCCTGCCTGACTTTGGTCCTATCAATGTCTATTAGTACGCAAGCCATTCCTTTTGCTGATAGCTTATTCGCAAGCTCCAGGCTTATCCCGTTTATTGGAGTCATTATGACATGCTGGCGCATGCGCATTGCCTTCGGCTTTGCCAGCCATTCAGAAATGCTTTTGCTGCTAAGAATCTGATAGAAAAGCGAGGTAAAGATTATTGTTAGCACTACGCTGCCCATAATGCCCAAAAGGAGCGAATAAAATACGAAGGGGTTTGCTGCGTCTATGAGCTTTGGCGAAGGCGGGAATGTGGCGCCTATTATATTTACGAACCCGAATATTAACGCATAGGCAATATTGTGAACCGCAAAATAGACCAACAAAGCAGAAGCTGCAAAAAGCACAACTAGCAGAAGCACAGAAAGCCTGCTCGCAGTCCTAATCTTCACTAAATCACGCTTCTTATGCTCTTTCTTACGAATTCGCCGATTTCTAGCCCTGCAAGATGCTCGGGTATTACCGCCATATCCGCTCCTGCTATGTAAATCTTCTTCCTTGCGCGTTCGTCTTTAAGCCTGGAAATAATCTTTATGTTAGGGTTTAGCTTGCGTGCCACAAGGGTGCCTAGTGCGTTGTCTGCGTCGTCTCCAGATGCAAGCACGACTGCCTTTGCATTACCTATGTTTGCAAGCCTTAAAGAACGCTCGGCCGTAAAATCAAGTGACAGGTTTACTATGCGCCGTGAGTTAAGCTCGTTGTTAGCGCTTGGCTGCTGGACGAGCACCAGATACTTTATCTTTTTTGCGTCTAGGCGCTTCATGAGTTGCTCCGCAAGCTCGTTGTAGCCGCAAATTATTACATGGCCTTTCATGAACTTTGCGCGGATTTCGTTTATGCGCTCATCTATGTTTGCGAATCCCAGGAGGTCTATCACAGCTGCGAGTATAAAGCTCGTAACTAGTATGCGGCTTAGGTTGTCTATTATCACAATGGCAAATATAACTCCGAACGTTAGCGGCTTAGAGGAAAAGGCGATAGCCGCAAGTTGCGAAGATGCAGCTGTGTTCTGCGCGTCAAAAAACGCATCGAGCACAAAGTATGAGTCTAAGTAAGCGTTTTTTGTAATAAGCAGAAGCGCAATAAACGACACAAACAAAACAGTGGCAACAATGGCTACAGAGAGCACCATTATATTGAAGGTGTCGCTGCTAAATGCAGAAACCGTGGAATTGTTACTGTCTTGCATTTATGCACCTTTTGTAAGCTCCCTAAAAAGCTCTTCGCTGGCAGATTTGTTTGGCGTGGCCACGAAGCCGGCACCGGCTTCCTTTAGCTTGTTCCTTACAAGCTCTGTGTTAGCCCTCGTTGCAATTATTATCTTGCTGTTAAGGCTTTTTGCGGCTATGAGTATGAAAAGGTTCTTTGCGTCATCGTCGGTGGCTATCGCAATTGCCTTTGCACGCTCGATTCCTGCTTCTTTAAGGACCCTTGATGATGTCGCATCGCCAAAAACGGTGTTGATGCCTTTTTCCTTTAGCGCATCGGCCTTTGCCTTGTCGATCTCTATTACTACAAATTCTATGCCGTATTGCTGAAGCAGCTCAACAATCTTTTCGCCAACTAAGCCGTAGCCGCAAACTATGACATGGTTGCTCAACTGCGACAGTGCCATGCTTAGATATTGATAAGCAAGCATAAAAAGATTAGTAATGAAGTTGCGCGGAAGTAACATGCACATAACACGTAAACTACAAAGCAAATGCAGAACGAACACAAAGCATAAGAAACATTAGAAATTGTGCCTACACTAGATAGTTTCAGGCGCAGCAGAGTCAGATATGCGCTATTCTGACCTTAATGCTGCTATGGGGTCTATGGTTGAAGCCTTCCATGCAGGGTAGATGCTTGCTACCACACTTACAATTATGGCTATTGCCAGCGAAGCTATTATCACTGTCGGACTTATCACTGGGGTAAAGGAAAGAGAAGAAAAGGAGCTTGATGACGGCCCTGCTGCGACTGCCCCTGGACCGCCTGCGTAGAAGCTGCCGCCCACATGGCCAGATGCCACAGTAGGCGTTACAGACGTGCTTGCTCTGGATCCAACACCAAGCAGGCTTGGAAGCGCAAAGGAAACAGCAGAACCTGCGGCTATGCCTATTACGCCGCCGGCAAGGCCAATTATGACAGCTTCGGAAAGGAAGAGCATCATCACATCGCCCTTCTTGAAGCCTATTGACTTAAGTATGCCTATCTCGTGAGTGCGCTCAGTTACAGAAATCATCATTATGCTAAGTATGCTTATTCCTGCGACAAGCAGCGAAATTCCAGCAA
>JAVZPT010000005.1:0-21067 GCA_038881455.1 Candidatus Micrarchaeaceae archaeon
GCTACATAAACCAGATTTACTCTTTCATAAACATATACATACCATACGGCCTTTATTTTGTGCTGCAGCTTCTGTTGTTTATATTTGATCTGGTAATTGTATATGCAATCGGCGATAACATCGCTAAGATGCTTGGCGGCACGTTCAGGCTGAGCCTTGGCGGAAGGATTAAGCTTGCGTAGGCGTTTCAATGTTTGGCTTTATACTTGCTGATTATGCGTCTGCCTGCGGATCGCTATACAGCGGAATAAACATTGGCTACGGCGGCTCGCTCGCAGCAGAATGGCTGCAGGTAAACGTTTTGCTTGTGCTGCTTATAGTAATGGTATCCAGCCTTCTCTACGCGCTTAGTGGCGTAATGCCTGTATCGCAGCGCGAAAAGCTTAGGGGCGTAGTGCGGTACGAGCTTTTCGAGGTCTTCCTTAGCTTAATAATAATCTTCGTAATATTGCTTATGTCTAGCTTTGCCTGCTACGCTGGCGCAAGCCTTGTGAGCTCTAATTCGCAGTCAAGCACTTACCCAGGCATATTCTACAGTGACGAACTTTACGTGGGCAACCTTGTGTTCAACAGGGGAACCGCGCTGGCGTCGCAAATATACACCACAGGAATAGAATACGGAATAGCTGAGCAAATAGCAGAATATTCTATTACTCAACTTGACGAGTTCTTTTCCCAATTTTCTCCGCTCTCAGCTTATGCCACAATCAATCCCGATGCAATAACGAGCATATTCAACACCTATGCAGCTGTATTTTCAGGTACGTTCACAGGAATAACGCTTGCTGTATTCAGCGTACTATTCATACTGTTCATAGCACTGCCAATAATACAGGCAGTGTCGCTTACAGTGATACTGCCTGTTGCCATATTTATGCGCACGCTAGCGTTTACTGGGCCAAAGCTAAGAGAAATTTCAAACACATTTATAGCGCTTGCACTTGGCCTTTTCTTCGTCCTGCCACTTACGCTTGCATTTAATAATTACGTTGCTAACTGTCTCTCTATAGGGCTCAGTGGCGCGCAGGCTTCTTCTTGCTCGTGGCTAAATACAAAGTACCTGACAGTAGTGCCGCAGCCACTCTCTACTTCTTCGCTGTTTACAAGCGCAACCGTGCCGGTAAATGGCCAGCAGGTCTCGCTTAACTTCTTCAGCGCAATAGCTTCGTCGGGCGCCGCTCCAGGATTGCTAGGCATTTTATCGCTTATCGTGACCGCTCCAACTACTGCCTTCAACTATACTAACATACTTTCAGAATATGCTTTCGAAGGCCTTGTGCTTATAGCCCTTGACCTGCTAATATTAATCGGCTTTGTTGCTGGTTTATCGAAAGGACTTAATGCTCTATCTGGAATAGTGGGCAGCGGCCCGTTCTGGTGATTCTGTGTTTAAAACGCTAGTTTGCGTTGCAGAATTCGGCTTTGCGCAGTCCCGCTTATAGGCGTATGTTTATGAAGGCTTTGTTTCTGCTTGCAGCACTTTCGGCTCTGCCCGTTTCGATAGCGCAGACCATAACAATATCTAGCTACTCTGCATTCAACAACTGGCTGCCAGTAGTATTTATCGCGGTGCTGCTGAGCCTTTCTATAAATGCAATATACTATACGCTTGGCTACCTCCTAGAAAACAAGAGCATCAAATCAAGAGCGGTAAGCGAGTTTGCGCAGGCAATAGGCACAGGCATACTGGCTGTTGTGATAATATGGCTGTTCAGCATTATAGGCACTACGCTTTTCTCTCCTGTTTCTGTGATTTCAGCAAAGCAGATAAGCGTTATTTGCGGTAGCCTGTCAAACTCCAAAGTGACGTTTCTGAACAGCAGCTCTGTTTCGCCTACGAACACCATATGCAGCAGCATAATATATCCGTTGGCTTCTGGCACAGGCACAGCCTCAATTACTAATTCAATAGACTATGGAGTAGCAGCAACCTATTTGATCATTGCAAACGTAACGAACCAAGCGATTAACAACCTTAACGCGTTCTATGTTTTTGACGGAATGATAAGCTTCCTCAGAGCGCTTACATCGTTAACCGGATTCGGCACAGCCGGAGGGACCAGCGTATACCTTTCGTATACGCCTTTGGCAGGCTACTCTTTCATATCCAGAATGAGCCTTGCAGTAGGCATAGTGAGCGCCATCTCTATAGACTCTTTTATTACACAGCTACTTGCAATCTTGATAGTCATTGCAATATGGCCTTATCTGCTTGCCGCAGGAATAATACTTAGGGCAACCGCGTACACAAGGCGCATAGGCGGTTTGCTCATAGGAATAGTAATTGCATTGCTGGTTGTTTGGCCAGTGATATTCCTATTTGAATACGCTTCTTTGGGCACCACAAAATCTTCTTTCCCAATAGGCAGCAACGTAATACCTTATACTCCAATATACGAGCTCGCGCCTAATGGCAACGTCTTGGTTTACGGGGCAACTTCTGGTTTTGAGCCTTCCTTCCAACTAGCAAGCAGCGTAGGCTGCCCTTCTGGCGACTATGCTTATGAAAACGTATGCGGAGACCCAAGCACAATAGCAACTCCGCCGGATTGCATGCCGGCAATTGCGCTTTCCCAGTTCCAGCTTTGCCAGAACGGCTACGCCACAGACAACGCCACATGTACTTCTAAGTCTAAGCCATATATCTATGAAAGCGTCTGCGGCGACATAAACACAACAAGCGCATCTAAAACTTGTCTAGGCTCTGCACAGCTTTCCGATTACATACCTATGTGCCCTCAAAACCCTGTGCCGCACGATTCTAGTATAACGCTGTTCCAGTTGCCAAACGCAACGCAGACTGTGCAATATTATTCGTGTTGGCCTTTAGCCGGAAACCTGCTTGCTTTTGAGCTTGCGTCTGACGCTTTTTACCTTATACCATTCTACGGTTTGGGACTGATTGCCTTTAGCGCAATCAACGCAATTAGCGGCGCTCTGCCTAGCGGCATTCCAAGCTATCCGCTTACAATATCGTGCAGTCCAGAAAAGGCTTTTGGTGCTGGAATTGCCCTTACAAACATATACGGTTTAACAAGCGTAGCAGCGTTTATAGTGCCTTTGTTGAATATACTTATAGTCTACGGCGCCGCGCTTGGCCTATCAAAGCTGCTTGGCGGCGAGGCTAGCATACTGGGGCTGGAGAGGTTCATATAAACAGGTGTCAAGTTGCGCATTAGGAGTTTGTTCGTTCTTGGCTTTCTGCTTTTGCTTATTTCTGGAATTTCAGGAATTGCAAAGGCACAGCCAGCAGCTAACGGCCAGCAGGTTTCAGGCTCTAATGCCGACCCAAGTGTGCTTACTGATATAGGCAATGCGATAGTCGGCCCGCTGTGCACCGACTTGCTCAACAGCGCGCCAAACTTGGGCAGCAGCTACTCTGCATTGCTCGCCATTTCGCTTCTTATAGTTCTTGCCGTGCTTCTGGTAATGAGCATCGCATACGCTTTCGGCAGGGCTTTTGGAATACCAGGCCTAGTTGAGCTCGTTAAGAAAGAGTACATAGAAAGCATATTCAACATATTCCTTATAGTTGCTGTTGTAGGCGGGCTGGGAATAGCAGACAAGGCAGTGTCTTTCCTTGGCAATGTTGCCATTGCTTCACTAGGCCAAAGCACACCAGCAGTTAGCGTAAGCAGTACAAGCGGGCTTTTTGGCGCGCTCTGCACGAACTACTTGCGTAACGGAATAGGCTATGGCATAACAAACATAATCTACCTTCTTGCACCAAACATCATAGACGCATCAATTCTTCAGCAGCTTACTATAAGCGTAAATTATGCAAGTACTTTTACCGTAACCGGCTTTGCATACAGCTATAGCCCATTTTCAGGCATATATCCATTTGTCAGCATAATAGGCACCGAAATTTCAGCAGTTTATTCACTGATTGCAATAAACCTAGGAATAAGCTTCCTTCTTGGAATAATCTACGACCTGTTCCCACTGCTGTTCTACTTAGGGATACTGTTCCGCTCATTTCCATGGACCCGCGCAGCAGGCGGCTCTCTCGTTGCCTTGTTTATCTCTTTCTTTATAGTGTTTCCAAGCATACTTTATGCGTTTTCGATAATTCAAACAAACACAGTTACTGCGCAGCAAACCAGCGGCATAATCGCGTCTTCTGTGTTTGGCGCTTCTGTTCTGACCTCTTTATTGTCGAATTCGTACGAATTTTTGGCAAGCCTGTATAATTTCGCTACAAGCGAATTACAGAGCATACTTTCTGGAGTTAACCTGGCGACAATATTTACTGAGATGAAGGACTTTGCGGGCTTCTTTGCCTATGGCGTTTTGCAGCTGCTTGGGCTCGTCATTGCGGTTGTGGTATCTTTTGACCTGCTAGAAGGGCTTAGCGATCTGCTTGGCGCTCCTTCGCTAGAAGGAAGCAGGCTTCTCCAGAAGGTGATATGAAATGCTAGTGCTTTTATCGGTTTTCTTGCTTAGCCTTTACAGCACGATAACTTCACCAACCTATGTTTGGTTTCCTGTAGCGATTGCAGGCGCGCTTGCCGTAATAAGCATACTCTCTCTTATTTACGCACTTAGCCCGCTTTTGGGAAGGGCAGACCTGCGCGTCTGGGCAAAAATAAAGATCTACGAAGTCATGTTTTCCATAGTGCTTGTTTTCATATTCTTTGCGTTCATGGCGCTGTTCACAAGCATAAACTTCGGTAGCTTGCTTGGCAAGCTATCGCCCAGCTCGTGCACCACAAACTACGACATATATTCGCTTGCAATGTGCGACTTAAACAAGTTCAACGGCTACGTATCTTTTCTGAACGATATAGGCTATTTATTGATGCTGCCTTCACTATACGCAACGGGCATAACAATATCACTTTATTTTGTTAGCATTACCACGTCGCTCTTCGGCCTTACTTCAAGCTTCGGAATAAGTTTCACAGCCATAAGTCTGCTCTTTATTTTCTACATGCTTAGCGACGTGCTTTTGCTGCTGCTTTCTGTATCTGTGCTGCTCTTTGCAGTATTCATGGCGCTTGGTCTGATTTTGCGCATGTTTGCAATAACGAGAACTTTCGGCGGCGCGCTGATTGCATTTGGGATAGGAATAGGCGTATTGTTTCCTTTGCTTGTTTCTATAGGTTACGGATTTATTGGCGCAACCATTTCAAGCAGGCTGTATACCGCAGCGCTTTCCTTTTTAGAGTCCGCAATCGGTCCGGGTATTTTGCTTGGCCTTATACTTTACCCAATTACTGGGGTCTTGCCAGGCATAACCGGCCTATACCTAGTACTGGAATTTGTAGGCTATGTAATAGCGGGCTTGCTTTTTATGCCGATATTCATATTAACGATATTGGATGTATTTATACGTGATTTTTCCCAAGCAGTAGGAGAGCGCATGAACTTCCTCAGCATTTTGTCAAATTTGATATAGTGGTATGATGTCTATGCATAAAGTCGCAGTTTTGCTGCTTCTGTTTATGGCTCTATTAGCAGGAACTGCCAATGCGCAGGCGTCGCCTACAGTTGCTTCGTGCCCAAGCATAGCGCAAACAGTTGCGCCGTGGTACTGCAACCAAATAAACCAGGCTGCTGCTGCAATATGGGCCAAATGGGAGCCCCTTGTGTTGGTTGTTGTGCTCATATCGTTTATGCTGGCCATAATAATATTTACTGTAGGCACTGCTTTCAGAAACAACAAAATAAAAGAATTCGGCATAGGAGAAATGTACGAGTCTGTAGCAACACTGATAATCGCTGCCATGTTCCTGTTTATTTCAGCTACAATGTTTGGCATAATACCCGCAATAACTACTGGAAATATAAACCCATATACTACTGCTCTTACCTATATAGGCAAAAACATAAATCAGACAACATACCTTCAGCGGGTTCTTTTTTATTCGTACATGACAGGCAGCTTCTTTTCTTCACTGGCATTGACAATAAAGTATGGAGGGTTTTCAATTCCGATTTCTATGGTGTGGTCTTTGCCTGTTAAAATTTATTATTTGCTGCCGGCTGCTGCAATATCTTCAATAGTGCTAGACGCGCTGCTTCTGCTTTACAGCGAATTCTACATGATATTGTTCTTTATGTATGCAAGCATACCCGTGTTCTTAATACCAGGAATACTGCTTCGCGCCATATTCCCAACAAGGAGCATAGGCGGCATGATGATGGCGATAGCAATAGGCTTCTACTTCCTTATGCCTTTGCTTTTTGCTATTGCGTTTTACTTTACTAGCTCCAGCTCGCTAGCGGTGCTTTATTCTGGAGCGCAAGCGATAGCTGCAAACGGCCAGGGCAGCTCAAGCATATCAAATGCGATAAGCCCCACAAGCCCGCTTGTGCTTGCAATAAAGAATATACAGCAGGGCATGGGCGCCTACTGGGTCAGCATACTTTTCTACCCTGCACTTATAATAGCGATCGTGTACCAAAGCATACTTATAATTGCAGACTTCCTAGGCGGCGTCGCGAGGTCTAAGCTTTTGAGGGCTGTATAGCTTGGAAGATAAAAGCGCGCTGAAAAGGCTTGGAAAATCAGGCATTTCTGTAACAGACATTGCAAGCCAATTTTGGTGCGAGAAGCAAATGGAGTTAAATTACCTTTACGGAAAGAGGTACACCGAGGCAATGCGCAGGGGCAAGCAGCTGCATGCAGACCTCCAGGCAGAGGTCTTTGTTCCGCTTAGTGTTGAACCCGTTACATATGCTGATTTTGTCTACAAAACGGGCTACGAGAACTGCATGGCACTTAAAACCCTCGCGGATAAAGGAGTCTGCAGGGAGCTGCACATATATGGTTCGCTTAACGGCTACAGGATCTCAGGGCAGATAGACGAACTCAAGCTCGAAAGCGGCAAGGTAAGAATAATAGAGCTCAAGACCGTTCACCAGGACGGCCAGGCAATGCGCATAGATTCTGTTTACGCAAGGCCGCACATAGTGCAAGTAATGCTTTACAAGAGGCTGCTCGAAGACCTGAAGCAAGGAGTCTATACCATTAGCAATTTCACATACGCTTATAAGATCAAATCTTTGCGGCTTTCAGATGCGTTTTTGCGTGGTCTTCGCGCGATAGGCGTTAAGGAAGAGTTTGCAAGCATAGAAGGCGTATACGAGCAAATGTTCAAAGAGCTAAATTCTTTGCCAGAGATAAGCAGCAAGTTGGAGATTGTGTACATGGACAGGTTTACAGGAAACGTCACAGGCAGCATAGTAATAAATTATGATGAGGAAAAGATAAGCAAAGATATCGCATTCGCGCTACACTACTGGAATGGCGATAGGCAAGCACTGCCTGTCAGCAAGGAAGAGGCCTGGAAATGCAACCTTTGCAAGTTCTTTGGAAAAGAGTGCACTGTGTGGTGGAAAAAATAGTCAAACAGGTGTCTGCATGCCTGTAGGAATGAGCAAGGATCTGCTAAAAGAAGAATTTGGTAAAAACTACGAGAAGCACTACAAGGTAAAGCTTTTCGAAGAGCAGGGCTTCGAGCGAAAGAGGTGCAAATTATGCGGCAGGTACTTCTGGACTGCTGATCCAAACAGGGAAGCCTGCGAGGATTCTTCGCATGCGCCATACAGTTTCTTCAAGGAAAGGCCCCGTGAAGAATCTTACGCTGACTTTTGGAGAAAGTTCAGCAAGTTCTTTGAGTCTAATGGCCATTCAATAATAGGCAGGTACCCCGTAGTGAGCCGCTGGCGCCAAGACCTTTACTTTACCATAGCGGGCATACAGGATTTTCAACGCATAGAGAATGGCGTTATGAGCTTTGAGTACCCTGCAAACCCGCTTCTGGTTCCACAGATGTGCCTTCGCTTCAACGACATAGAGAATGTAGGCGTTACTGGCAGGCATTTCACTTCGTTCATGATGGCCAACCAAACCGCATTCAACTGGCCAAAGGAAGGCTATTGGAAGGACCGGACCATAGAGCTCAACTTTGGCTTTGTTACAAAGGTGCTTGGCGTTAAAAAGGAAGATATAGTCTACAACGAGGACGTTTGGGCAATGCCAGACTTTTCAGAGTTCGGTCCAAGCCTTGAAACCTTTGTAAACGGGCTTGAGCTTGTAAACAGCGTGTTCACAGAGTTCGAGTATTCAGGCAACGAGGCAAGGTCGCTTGCCAACAAGGTAATAGACGTTGGCTGGGGTTTCGAAAGGGTTTTGTGGTTCTATACAGGCTACGACAACGCGTACGAGGCTGCATTCCACAAGACTGTGGGTTTAGTTGCGAAAGAAAGCGGGATAAGCATAGACACAAAGCTTTACAAAAAGGTTGCAGGGCTTTTGGGCTCGGTCGACTTTACAGAAACGCGCAACGCAAGGGCGCAGTTTAGCAGCATGCTTGAAAGCGCAGGACTGACAACAGAGCAATACGAGCGCGAAGTAGGGCCGGCTCAAGGCATATATGCAATAATCGACCACGTCAAGACGTTGCTCTTTGCGATGACAGACGGGGCTCTGCCTTCAAACATTGGCGGCGGCTACAATCTGCGCGTTATACTAAGAAGGGCATTGGATTTCAGGAAGAAGTACGGAATAAAGATGAGCCTTTCAGATATTGCCAAAGCAGTAGCAGACGAACTCAAAGGCGTATACCCTGAGCTGCTTGGCGGTCTCGAAATCTTCGGCAAGGTAGTGGAGATTGAAGGGCTGCGCTATGAAAAAACAGCAGCCGAGGCGCGAAAGATTGCAGAGGTTGCCATTTCAAAAGGCAAAGAGATTGACAGCAAGGAGCTAAGGCGACTTTACGAGAGCAACGGAATAACACCTGAGCTGTTAGAAAAGATAGCAGCAGAGAAGCACGTAAGCATAAAGATTCCTGAAAACGCATACGCCGAGATACTTGTTGGCGAAGTGGCAAGGAAAGAAAAGCCGCAGAAGGGTGCCCTGCCTGTAGCAGAGGAAGTTTTGAAACTTCAAGCCACGAAGCAACTTTACTATGAATTTGCAACCTACTCAAAGTCAAAGGTTATTTACTCAAAAGGCAAGTTTGTGGTTTTGGATAAAACGCCCTTTTATCCAGAAGGCGGCGGTCAGGTTGCAGACAAAGGCACGATAAACGGCGTAAAAGTCGTAGATGTTCAAAAAATTAGCAATGTCATAGTGCACGAGCTAGCTACCGAAAAGCACTTTGAGGAAGGCTCTTTTGTAGAGGCGTTTGTCGATGTTGGCAGGCGCGAAAGGCTTATAGCTCACCATACCGCAACACACCTGATAAGCGCAGCTGCGAGAAAAGTGCTTGGCAACCACGCGTGGCAGGAAGGGGCAAAGAAAGAGCCGGAAAAGGCGCACATAGATATAGCGCATTACGAGCGGCTCAGCGAAGAAGAGCTTGGCAAGCTCGAGCAGCAGGCTAACGAATGGCTTCTTTCAGGAATAAAGGTCGAAGCAAACGTAATGGACAGAGGCGAGGCCGAAAGGAAATACGGCTTTTCTATATACCAGGGCCACGGAGTTCCAGCAAAAGAGATGCGCATAATCACGATACGTTCTCTAGTCGGCGACCTTATAGACGCAGAGGCTTGCGGCGGCCTTCACGCAGTTGGAAAGGAATTTCTCATAGGAACAATAAAAATAATAAACAGCTACAGAATACACGATGGCGTTGACAGAATAGAGTTTGTTGCAGGCAGGTCTGCTGTAGAGTATTTGCAAAAGGAGCACATTGCTCTGTCTAGAATTGCAAGCAGGCTAAACACAGATTTGTCAGGCGCAGAAAAAAAGCTCGACGAGCTTATCGATGCCGGAGTGCGTGCTCAGAAGCAGCAAGATGCAATCAGCAATGCATTCGCAAGGGCTATCGCAGATGCATATGCAGGAAAAAAGGAGATAATTATGGATTTGGATTTGCCGGCAAAACTTCTTGGAAAAGTAGCTGACGAGATTGCGCGAAGAAACGGCGCCATTGTTCTGCTCAAGAACAGCGCTGGCAACGTAGTTTGCATATCTGCAAGCGGCTCTGGAAAGAGTGCAATAGGATTCGTAAAAAGCAAATTCTCGAACTTTAAAGGCGGCGGAGATGAAAGGTTTGCTGAAGGAAAGGTGTACTAGCTTCTGCGGTGTAAGTCATGCTTTACAACGCATTGTACTCTTATGTTGCGTATCCAATACTGTTCATACTGCCCGCTTATGTATCCAATGGGGCCCCTGTGTTGTTCGGCGGCGGCATGCCGCTGGACTTTAAAAAGAAGTTAATTGGCAAGCGATTGTTCGGAGACCACAAGACTGTTCGCGGACTCGTTGCAGGAATACTAAGCGGTCTGTTCGTGGCGTTCTTGGAGTCACTTTTCCTTCCATTCATGCTTCTTACGGGTTTGTTGCTTACGCTTGGCACTCACGCAGGTGACCTTTTAGGCAGCTTTGTCAAGCGCCGGGCAGGAATAGCAGAAGGCGCCAGCGTTCCTGTGCTTGACCAGTACCTGTTCTTCGTCTTCGCGCTCCTGTTTGCCTTGCCTGCAGGCCACATGCCAAAAGCATTAGGAGTGCTGTTCCTAGTTATTCTTACTGGATTGCTTCACATAGCAACAAACAAAGCAGCTTACATGCTAAAAGTAAAGAAGGTTCCCTGGTAGAAGATTTGACTCTGGTAGAGCTAAGCCAAAGCATAACAGAGCTTCACGGCATCAGTTCGCTAAGGTCTTCGATACTCACGAGCTTTATCCTGCCATACTGTATCATGACTTTTAGAACCTCGGCTGTTTTGGTGAGCGACCTGTAAAGCCTGTCTTTAAATTCTGAAAGCACTTCTTCGCTTGCGAATGCGATGAAAATGTTCTCGTTCTTGCCGATTTCAAACTTTCGCATTCCGCTTTCGCTAGAATATATTATTACCTTAGCCTGCCTGCCTTTTTTTGTTATTAGCATGTCTGCGCTTGGGTCTGAATTCAATTCTGTGAAAAGTATTGCGTGCTCAACGCAGTAGTCTCTAAGCGCCCTAAACACTACCAAATATTCAACGTCGTGCTTTGATATGGAAAGCCAAGAGGAAAGCGCGTAATAGCCTGACTTTTCAGCTATGCTGCCAGACTTTATAAGCGAGTCTATCAACAGTTGCGCGTTTTGAGTTGTTACAGAAACAGGCCTGTTGTTGTAGCGCACGTAACTAGATATGCCATTCTTGAATTCATCTATAGTAAGTGGCATGAAAGACCAGTGGTAATAGTAATTCACCTTTTCAAATACGTTTAACAAGTCTTGCTGCTTTATCTTCATTACCTCGCGCTTCTCAGGTATAAACGTAGGCACGTCTATGTAATACTCGTCCCTGTTTGGCGGCTTCAGCACTATGTTAAGCAAGATTATGGCAAGCAGCACTACGCCCACTTCTATGTAAAATGTAGGTATGTGCAATATCTCTTTCGCGTAGGTTTCGGTGTAGTTCAGCCTTTGCCCAAATATTTCTATGCCAAATATTTGCTTGCCGTAGCTTATTATTGTTCCCTTTGGCAGTTCGTACGTAAGCAAGCCATCGCTTACTGGCACTATTTCTTTGTAGGCGTTGTTAAAGCTTATCTGGGCTTTTGAATTTACCGGAAACGTGCCGCTCAAAACCCTGAACGTGAAGTTGTCCCCTTTAAAATTGAGCGATATCGGAGTTATGTTAAGGCTCGGAATTGAGAATATTGCTGCTGTGTAGTTTTGATCAAGCTGGTTCCTTAAAACGGCAAGGTATGTGCCTGAAGGAATCGAAAAGCTCTGCGCGAGCAAAATTCTTACAGGGCCAGTAAACGAATGCAGTATGTTTATCGAAGTGACGTAGCTCATGTTGCTGTCCAGAACATCTATATGAAACTGCGATGGGCTCTGGCTCGTTGTATTTATTCCTATAGAAACGTTTTCGGTGTCGTCTATAACGCTTGGCATGCTCATAGTTCCAGAGAGAATGTACTTTGAAGTAAACGGAGCAACTGCAAATACAAAGCCAGCAGAGTTGTTTGCTCCAAGCCTTACTATGGAATAGGTGCTGTTGAGTTGTGAAGACACAGAAGTTGCGTTTTGCACGCTTATTTGGCTCTGCGAAGTAAACAAGCCTATACTACCTTGCGTCTGCGAAGTACTTATGTTTTCAGCGCCGTAAGCTAGCTCATTCAACCAGAAATCCGAGCTTATGCTTGCAGCTAAGCTTTCCGCAAGCGCACTGGCATTGCTCCAAGAATCAATTGGATAATTCGAGAAAGCAATAAGCGTTCCGTTATGTACGCCAATATAACCCACGGTTCCGTGCGTGCTTCCTGACAAGAAGTAGAATGTTGGCTTGCTGAATCCAAACGAAGGCTTTATACTCGCATTTACTATTGCAGGAATGGTGCTTATTCCATATGAGCCAAGCTCTGAAGTTATGTTTGCAGGCGTTACAAAAACGATTCCTAAGCTGCCTATTTCATTGCTGAAATTCCTGCCTATGTATATTACTGTGTTTCCTTTGTCAAGCATCCTAAAAATGCTTATCGAAGAATTTTCAAGAAGTGGCAGAGGCATTAGGCCTGATTGGATCACTATTATGGAGTTGCTTATTTGGCCAAGGCTTTGGAGCGGCACATAGCTAAGGCTAGACTGGTTTCTTATCAGGCCGAATCTACTTAGGTCATTTGTCAGGTTTTCATAAAGTGCCTGCTCGCTAAATGAATACGTAGAATATTGGCTTGTATTCGCCAGGTAAATGCGCCTGACTGGGTTCTGCGCGTATACGCTTATTGATGCATTTGCAGCGCTGGCGTTAAGCAGCGAGTAATTTATCAGCGCGTATTCTACGATCTGCTTGCCTTCGTTATAGTCGAAAAACGAGGAATAGGCTATACCTACGCTTGCATGCAGTGCGCCTGGCGGCGCAGCCGTAACCGAAACGCTTTTTATTGCGGCTCTGTACATGCCAATTATGGTAAAAACAAGGACTAGAAAAAACACTGCAAACGCTATTCCTATGGCTATGAATTTTTTTCCGCGCATATTACAAACTACCCTTTTGCTCTCTCTTGCTTACAAACCTGTCAACAAGGTTTGCGAACACCTTAGAGATTTTGTTTTCACTTGGGCCTATGCGCTTCAGTATTTTGTAGACCTTTATGTAGCTATACTTCTTGTTTATCGTGACAGTGTAAATCATGGTGTCATCCTTTAAGCTCGAGATAGCCGAGGCTTACCATCTTGTCAAGTATCTGCTCTACGCGAGGTTCTGGTATTTTGTAGGTTTTTGAAAATTCGCCTATATCTATTGTGCTGTCATGCACTTCGAGCCAGTCCTGAACCATCGCCATTAGGGCTTCGTCAGAGTACGTTTGCAAGGCACTGAGCTGGGCTTGCAGAGCCTTGTTTTCTTCGCTAAGCTGTGCAGCCTGAACCGTAAGATTGTGGTTTGAAACAGTAAGTTCACCTGCAAGCTTCCTCATTTCTGCGTACTCGCTGAGCAGGGCGTCGTACTTGTTGAAAAGCGAACTGTAGCTTTCGTTAAGGCCTTCAAGCAGCTTTGCAATTGCAGAGTCAATGTACTGGAAGAGCTTGCTCTCATCAACCCTGAAATCGCCAGCAATGATTGCGAGCATGCCCGTAACGTTTTTTATTATTGTTGCGCGCCTGAGGGTTTCGCTCGTATTCGGGATTATTGAATAAGTAAGTGCCAGTGCGTCTTTCTTTATTTTCACTGCGTAGAACAGGAAAGGCTCTTTCTTTACGTTCCTGCTCTCAACATGCACGATGTCTAGCGAATCTGCATTTTGGCTTATTGCGTAAAAAGGCACTTGCGAAAGCTTTGACTTTATTGAGTCTAGGCTGCTCAAAAGCGTACCAGGAAATTCTACCTCCTCTACCTTTGGTTCCAGTACTTCCTCAGCCACTTATGCACCTCATATGCCTATAAATTAAATCTCAGCAAGCTCAGCACGCTCTTTCGCACCAATAATGAGATTAAGGTATTACGCACTTATAAACCTTTTTGAAGCTGTGGCGCCTTTCGCAAATTCTACATGCGTGTATGCTTTTACTGCTGCTTGCCTGTCTTAAGCTTTGGCATGTAGCTTAACATGGAAAACAGATAAAGGAGCGCCACTACAAAAGCGCCTATGGCTAAAGCGTAAAGCTTATCCGCAGAGACCAAAAAGGCAAAGAGCGCAAAGATTATGCCCAGAGCGAGATACAGCCTCACCCTGCCTTCATATTTTTTCCTCATGCCTGCGTATTTTATGTAGCAATCTCTGCAAACCACTAGCCTGTTGTTTCTTTCGTTCTTAGTCACATTTTTCTTGAACCATCTTATGCTGTTTATTACGAAATCGTTCTCCACTTCAAGCCCCTGCTTCTCATTGCCGCATATTATGCAAACGCTTCTTTGTGTTGTGCGCCTTTGCATTATGATCCCAGTTCAAGTTCTACAAGCCTGCCATACTCTTTCTTTATCTTTTCCTCGTCGAGCATATTTAGCACGTTTGTTATAGTTACGTCGTCTATGCCTATCCTTCTGAGCACGTTTATTACCTGTTCGGTCTTCATGCCGGATTTTTCCAGCATGCCTGCAAACGAAACGGCGTTTACGTGCCTGTGCAGCTTGTTAAGCTCGGCAAGCATCTCCTGTATTGACTTTTCGCTCATGCCCATTATCGTCAGCATACGCTGGAGCTTTTGCCTTGACACCGTGAATGTGGCACCCGTCAAATCGCCTAAGTAGCATATATGAATGCGCGAGTTATTACAGAATCGGGCATGCCTATAGCACGCAGGAAGCCGACTATTGCTTCTTTGCTCGCCTGGGCGCCCAAAAGCATTTGGACCAGGCCGCGCACGTCTGCAAGCCTGCCTTTCGCATCAAGCTGCTTAAATATTTCGGCTATAACGTCAGAGCCTATGTTGTTCTCTATGAGCTTTGCATTTATGTCTGCCTTTTCAAGAAAATATTCTTTTTGTATGCTTCCGTCGTTTAGCTCGCTTTGGCTCAGTATATCCGCAACGTTAATGGTATATACATCAAGCGGCACTTCGCCTATTATCCTGTCTATCAGGAATATCTCCGGGAACTCAACGTTTGTCTGGAAGGACATGTCTATTGCGGCTTGCCCAACGCCGAACTTGCTGATCTCGCGCCTCATGAATTCGGAGAAGTTGAGCGAACCTTGCAAATAGTCGAGGAAGCGCTCGAATCTTATCCTGAGAACTATGTTCGTGCCAACGTTTGAGAATATTGCCTCATTAATATCAGTCGGGTTCTGTGAAGCAACTATTAAGCCGAACTGGTATTTTCTGCCTTCTCTTATTATAGTCACCGCATCGCTGCGCTCATCGTTTGCTATTTTCCATGCTTCGTCAAGGACTACAAGCGCCTTAAGCCCCTTGGTTGCTGACCAGCCTTCCATGCGCATCTTTTCTTTCAGTGTTTGCAATATTACCAAGGCAGCCAGGGCCCTGAACCGCTCGTCAGGAAGCCCAGAAAGGTCTATGTCGACAAGGCCTGAGCTTGCAAGCTTGCCAAGGTCTATCGTGCTTTTCCTTGCAAAGTAATCCTCGCCTTCCCTTGCGAACTGCCTTAGCCTGTAGATTGCGCTTTCAAGCTCCGCAGGATACTCGTAAGTGCCCGCTTGAAGCTGCTCTTCAAGCAAGGAAATTGCGTCTTTAAGCGTTGGTGCATTGCTGTTTGCTTCTGGAATTTCAGAAAGCGAAAAGCCCGCGTTTACATATGACTGTTCTATTGCTTCTTCAGTAAGCCTTTTCTGCTCTGGATATTCGCCAATATCCGTGAGTATTTCGAAAGACGTTATTATCTGCTTTGTCCTGTCCAGCGGCTTCATGCCAGAAAGGTCCATTATGTTAAGGTAATCGCCTTTGCCTAGCGAAACAACGGTTCCGCCACTCTGGTTTACCCATGCCCTGTACTCTCCAGCCCAATCTATTATTATTGCATTTGTGTTCCATACGTAGCTTGCCCTTGTCAAGAACGTCTTTACGAAGAAGCTTTTACCTGCGCCAGTTATTCCTACCACTGCAACATGCGGATTTGTAAGATTTGCAAAGGTCCATGTGAATGGCACGCTGAAAAGCTTTGTTATCCCTATGAATATAGAATTTGTTGGGTCGTTGAGCAGATAGTCGTAAGGGGGTTCTGGCGGCCTGCTCAAAACAGCCCTCTTTCCCAATTCGTTGCTCATAACGTTTTGCAGGCGTATAAGGCTCATAATACTATTTTTCTAGCAAACTTATTAAGTTTATTAGTTAATCGGCTTTTGCAGGTTTAGTCACGTAGAACTGTTTGGCAGCATTGCGCGTTTAGGATGGTTTTGGCAACGGGCAAGGCCATTTGAATATGCGCATTTACTTTTGTACGGTAAACGCGAGCTCCAAATTTTGCCGCTGCGGAATCGCGTAGTTCATCTGGAAAAGCAAATATAGCTCTCTGCCTACCACCCTTGTTATGCTTAAGTCGAATCCGCCAAACACTGTTTTGAGGTGCTCAAGCTGCGCCGAAAGCGCGTCTAGCGCTTCCTTTTCGCTTACCCCTACTGCTGTGCTCTCTATGTACATAAGCGCGTTTATCGGGCGTTCGCCGCTTGAGAGCCGGTCTATCCTTGCCTGAAGTATGTTTATGCGCCTCTGCAAATTCTCTATTGTAAGCTGGCTCGGGTTTGTGGCGCTCATCTCCCTAGAAAGCTGGAATTCCAAAGAGCCCCTTTTTGCTTCAAGCTCATCTCTGAATTTTTGCAGGTCTTCAGAATAATGCACTATGTTATACTTGAAAGGAAAGCCTATGTTCTGCACTATCCTTTCCCAGTTGCTTGGACCTTCAGCAAGCAGCGCGTCTTCTCCTTCTTGCACTTGCTCTACTGAAAAAACGTAATTGTATATGTTTGCTGTAAGGTAGCCGGTTGCATAATATATTCCGTTGACATATTTTATTATTGCGTTGTTTGCCTTCGGTATGTAGTAGTCTTTTGCAGGCACCTGCTTTATGTTGAACAGGATTGTGAAAAGCGGAAACAACAGGAAGTCCGCGTAGTTTATTATAAAGAACAAAAGTATTGCAAGAATCGAAAGCGCTACGATAAGTATTGCTGCCTGGCCGTATGAAGAAGCCGCAGCAGCTACAAGTATTGCAATTAGTGAGCATGCAGCCAAGTAAAATACTGTGTTGGAATCCATTCTCAAACACCCAACGATGCGGTTTTTTCCTGGATCTGCTCTGTTATTGTTGCGAACGGAATCATTTCCTCTGGCTCTATCATGGTAAGGAACTCCTTCGATTCCATTACGTATGCGCCGACTCCAATGGTCGCGCTTATTCCTGCAGCGAGCTCGTCTGCCTTTTGCATCGCTATCGTAGTTGCCTCTTCTTCTGTTGCGCCTGTTGCGGTAACCATAGCGTAACTGCCAAGCGCATTGGAGCGCACCCTTCTTATCGAGTCAAGCAAGTTCCTCCACATGGTGACTTCTCCCTTTGCCCTTTCAAGCTGCGGTGTAGTCTGCGAAGGCCCGGCCTGGGCATTTAGCGAGGCATATGCCGACTCGGCAAGGTCAAGCTTTTGCCTTATTTCATTAATGTAATCGTCATCGTTTATCACGTAAAGCAGCGTGGCGAACTTAGCAGGCTCCTTGCTTATTGTTAGAAGCTTTGAAAAGGCTCTCGCAAAATCCGCACGTTCGTCTCCGCTCATTTCTGTTGCCGACTTGTAAATTGGTATTTTGATAAACGCGCTTACGTAAAATGAGCCTTCAGACCTAACTACAATCGAGTTGCCGTTTGGCGAGATTCTAAATGCAGGGTCTTGGTTCAGTATCAAGGTTCTGTTTTGAATGCAGCAGCGGCGTGAATAAATATGTGTAATATTTGGTTGAAAATGCGATTACATCTATCGCTAGCGCAATTATCGCTAAAACGGCCCTTGCGTATGGCGAAAGCGAAAGCAGGTAAATTAGCAGCACGAATGCGAAAGATATGATTATAAGCATGAAAAAAAGGCTTTTGCCTGAAAGAGCCATTCAACCAACCGTAAAGCAGTCTGCAATTAGTAATGCATGTGTTTTATTATATATGTTTCGCAAAACCGCAAAAGCAAACAAGGCTGCGCATGCGCATTATCTGGCTAAGCCGGCGGCTCTATGTATGCGCCACAGTAGTTGTTTATGCTGCTCTGGAATGCATAGGTTGAGTTTAGCTCTGCGTAATTGGCGTAGGCAAGTATGCCGCCATATGTTAATTTTGCTATGGGCGCTACTGCGCCTGCAGACATGTTTAGCAGCAGCGAAAGCATTGAAGCGCCAGTAGTGCCATTGCGGAACACCGGAGTATAATTAACGAAGACGAGGTCGCCAGAGCTTATCGCCGCGTGCACAGTTATGTTTATTGGAGTGAGCCTGCTTATGTTATAGAAAGAAGCAGATCCTGAAGGCAGCACAGAGTAGTAATGCATATAGGTTGCGTTGTAAATGCTCTCGTTGCATACAGTGCCTTTGTTGTACAGCGATTTGTACTCTTCCATTAGTATGCCTTCGCTTGTTTTTGTGTTTGCGTAGTTCAAGGCGCTTTCTAAAAGCGCAGCAGTCTGGTTTACTGTTGATGTGGTTGTTGATGTAGTGCTTGTCGTAGATATCGTTATTACTCTAAGCCCGCCCGTGCTGCTTATCGAGTAAGGGCCATTCAGAATTACGCTTTTGCTTACCTTCACTCCGAGAGCCACTGAGAGCGGCGTAACAACTAGCGTAGCTGCCGTGGCATTGCTGCTCTTTAACCGCACGTTAATGTCTGCGTTTCCTGTGGCGCTGACGCTAACATTGGCACTTTGGTTTTTCAGCAGAACAATCTTAGAAGCATAGCTTGCCAGAAGCGGAAGCTGCGAAATATAAACAGTTGCGCCAGTTGCATTGGAATTTGATACGAGCAGTGCAAACATGCTGCCGTTCTGCAATTTCATTAGTACTGCGCTGCCCGGCTTTAACTGCAAATTATTTTGTGCGTTTATTAAAATGACGCTACTTAATTGGGCGAATTCGTACACTATTGCCGCAACTATTATTACAAGAACGGCTATAAAGGCAAAGAACCGCACAGGGTTTGCTACTTTCAGGCCGTGCTTCGCTTTAGCCATTTCCTTTGCTCCGGGCTTTCTAGTCGCCATGCCTTTTTATAGGCAGTAAAGTAATAAGAAACTTGCGCAGAAGCGAGAAAGCTAAGAAACCTCTGACATGTAAACGCATGGCACAGCGTAGTTGGTTTGGCAGTGCGCCTGTGCAGACACGTTTACAAGGTATGTGCCCTCTGATGCTATTCCGCTAAGCTGCCCGCTAACGTTTACTGGCGAGTACGCGGTTATGTCGGTAAGCCCAGTAGGCGAAGAGATCACGAAGACTATCTCATGACCAACCGCGTTTGTAACCGGAGTTCCAACGTATATGTACCTTACGTTTGCGGGAACAACAATCTGCACAAGTTCCTTGGCTGGAGAGCCTTCGCTGCCTACCAAAGAAGCCACGCCGGAGAGCTTGCTTGCAGCCTCTTGCGCGCTTATTGCAGAAAGCGACGTGTTGGCGCTTGCGAGCTGTATGAACGCAATTACAACTATGGGCAAGAGTATAGCTAATCCGAAAGACAGCGTTATGAGCAGTTCAAAACTTGATTGTGCCTTATGCATAAAGTCGCTCCTGCCCTTCCTTTCCGCTTAACTGTTTCTCTTTGTATCTCTTTGCAATGTTATAAAGCCTTTTTGCCGCTTCTCTTGCTGTTTCTTCAAGCATCTGTCCGCTTGCCTTTGCGTGCAGTCCTGCGCCCTTTCCAAGCCTCAGGCTTGCGCTAATCTCGTAAACGCTTTTGTTGCCTTTAACTGTTGCGAAAATAGCGCTTGCGCCAAGGCTTTCGAATTTGTCTATCTTTTTGGCTATATTTTCCAGCGCGCTTCTTATTACTTCTTCGTTTTCCTTCGTATATGCTTCAAGGCCTGAAATATACACAGGAATTTGCCTGCTTGCGTTTGATATGGCAGCCTTTATAATGTCCTTTGCGGTTATAAGCCCTATTATCCTGCCGTCGCGCGTAACGCCCAGGGAAGAGATGCCTTTGCTGATAAGCTGCCTCGCTGCGTCCTCTAGCCCTTTGTCATATTCTATCGTATGCAAGTACCCTTGGCTTATGCTTCCTATTCGTATGCCTTTGAGCACAGATCCTTCTTTTTTCATTTCTGGCAGGCGCTCTGCAGGCTTTGCCAAAGCAAAAGCCAGGTCGCTCTTTGTCACTATTCCTGTTGGCTTTCCGTTGCTGATTATGAGCAGCCTGCCGATGTTCTTTTTCTGCATTGCAGCTATCGCCTCAGCCGCATTTGCGTTGAAGTCTATTCCTATTACAGGCGAAACCATGATTTCGTGAGCCTTTAGATCAGGCAGGGCGCGTAGTGACAATAGCAAGCTAATAATGCCTTCGCGCTTTACTATGCCGGTTATTTTTCCACTTTCAGCGAACGGCAGTGCCTTTGCGTCAGAATCGTAGAAGCTTCGCAGCGCCTCGTTAAAGTCTGTGTTCGCGTTTATCAGCGGCGCCTTTGTGGCAAGCTTGCCTATCTGTATGCCTTGCAGTTTTGCTACATTGCTAGTTGCAAGCGCCCTGTCGTCTAATATGCCCGCATACGCACCGCGCTTTAGCACAACTATTGTTTCCGCTTCTTTGAGCCTGCCGATAAGCGCTTGGACTTTCTCCTTGTAATCGTGAAATTCGGCTTCTGAAACCAGGTCTTTCGGGATTAGCGTTTCAAGCGTCATGGAATCGCCCTGATTATATGCAACTTGCAACTTGTGACATCCTCTCCCAACTTAAGGTTGGGAGCTTCCAGGGCGGCTTGATTGATCGTCATGACACCGCCCGTATAGTTCCTGCTTCGCCGGCAACTGCCTCAGTAGCAGAAGGCCTTGCGTTGTCTCCACAGGCTTGACTTCCCGAATGCCCTTCGGTAGCTCTTGCGCTTATTCCGCGCTTGAGTATGTTCATTGATGCATTTGTTCTGTCTTTTGACACCACACATTTATCACATATCCAGAAGTTCGTTCTGTATTCAGTGAGCGCCTTCCATGTTTCTTTGTAATACGCTTTTGATTTTTCAAGAAGAAGAGCGTAGAGATTTTTTGCGATAA
>JAVZPT010000006.1:0-13524 GCA_038881455.1 Candidatus Micrarchaeaceae archaeon
AAACGAAGAAGCAATAGAGCTCATGTTCCTGGCGCTTCTGGCAAACGGCCATGCGCTTCTTGAAGGCGTGCCTGGGGTAGCGAAAACAACAATGGCGAAGGCGCTGGCGCAAACAATAAACGTTGACTTTAAGCGAATACAAGGCACGCCTGACCTTGAGCCTAAAGACATATTGGGCTACACCTACATTGATAACAATGAAATAAAAATAGCAAAAGGGCCAATATTCACAAACGTGCTGCTTGTGGACGAGCTTAACCGCATGCAGCCAAGGATGATGAGCGCATTGCTTGAAACGCTTGCTGAAAGGCAGGTAACAATAGGAAACGCAACCATGCAGCTATCAAAGCCTTTCATTGCCTACGCCACACAGAACCCGCTGAACATAGAAGGCACTGTGGCTCTGCCCAAAGTGCTTGCAGATAGGTTCATGATCAGAATAGAAGTGGGCTACGTAAGCCAAGAAGACGAGAAAAACATGCTTAGGCTTAAGGAGCAGAACAGCGAATACAAGGTAAAGCCCATAATAAGCGGAGACGATGTTCTGAATATGCAGAATGAGATAAGCAAGGTAGAGATGCCTGACGATGTTGCGAGCTATATTACAAAGCTTGTTGCCGCGACAAGGAATGATATACACGTTGTAATGGGGGCTAGCCCAAGGGCTGACATTGCATTTATGCAGTGCGGAAAGGCCCGCGCGCTTATACACGGCAGAGATGAGGTAAGCATAGAAGACATAAATGCGCTTGCCAAGCCTGTGCTAAGCCATAGAATCGTTGTAAGGGCTACAGGCGGCATAGGCGTTAAGGGCATAATTGATGGGCTTATTGCCACACTTAACAAATGAGCTGAGCAAGCTGCACAACACGCTAAGCTAGCGCCTGCATGCAAAACTATTTAAATGCTTGTTAAGATATAGATACAGCGTGATTAAGCGTGATTAAATGAGACTAATAAACGCAAAGACCATTGTGTACTTATTTGCAGCAATGGGTTTATTGTTTAATTTTGTCTTTGCACAAACCTCATTACAAACATCTGTCCTTTCTGCTCTTTGTGGAATAGTGGGCTTTGTAAGGACAATAATAGGAGTGCTTGCAATAGTGCTGTTCATTCTAGGCGGCGTGATTTATGCCGTGGGCCACTTCCTCCCTGCAACAGGAGGCTTAAGGCAGAACATGCAGGGCTGGGCCATGGGCATGCTTTTCGCAGGCATTGTTGCAATAATAATATTCATAATAGCCCAGCCTCTCGTAACTGCGATTACAGGTCTTGGTGCAGTTGCGGGCGCTTCTTCGGTTTCAATCGCTTGCTGATTTTGGCTTATGAAAGCAAAGAGAGGAGGCGCCAACAGGCATGTTGACAGCAGCGCATTGCTGAATCTGGAGCTTGTGCTGCTTTTTTTACTTTTTGTAATAGGCTTAACAATAGCCTACTTGTACGCTCCGCTATCAGAATATGAGTATGTGCTTTTTGCAGCGTTTGGCGCCTTGTTCTTTGCTTATGCATACGCGTTTGCAATACGCAAGAGCCTAAAGCGCTTGCTTCATTCGCTCTTCGCGTTGTCTGTATTGACGTTTGCCGGTGTTATCTACGCCGCAGGCGCGCCGTTTGCAATTTTGTCAGGCACAATAGGAATTCTAGAGCTTTTTAGCATAGACTTGCTGGTACTTCTGCCAGCAGCATTCTTGATCGCGACCGGCACGTACATATACAAAAAGAGCAAGAGCGCTGCAATGATAGTGCTTATTGCCGCATTGCTTCTTGTTCTCGTTTATTTTGCCACAGACCTTATCTTAAAGGGATTTGGCTTTGACGATGAAATGTTCATCGTGGTCCAAAGCATAAAAGAGCTAGAACACGGCATAAATCCGTATGGCATATCGTTTGCGCGGCTTATTTATTACAACAGGACTGTTTTTGTGCCTACTGTATCTACAACCAACAAAATACTCGGAACTTTGCAGTATCCCCCGCTTTTCCTTATTTCCTTTTTGCCTTTTTATTTGTTAAGCGGCAAAAGCATTGAGAGCATAAGCGCAATTGGCTTTACCGTTTCCTACACCGCGTATCTTTTCGTGCTCGTGCTTGTTACTTTTCTTGTTAAAAAAAGAAGAGACAGGCTCAAGCCCTCTGTCGCCTTTTTAAGCGTGGTCGCAATCTCAGCGACGGTCTTCTCGGCAGTGCAGGACTTGCTGCTAATAGCCCTGCTTATAATAGCATATGAGAAAGCAGAATCTGGCTACGCTTGGGTCTTCTTCGGGCTTTGCGCGTCGCTTCAAGAGCTTGCGTGGGTTCCCATACTTCTGCTTGTTGCGTATATTGCGCTTTTCAAGGGCATGCTAGCAGGCGTTAAGCAGCTTGGCCTGTCGCTGTTGCTTTTCCTTGCAATAGGCTCGTGGTTTATTGCCACTAAGCCGCAAGCTTTTCTCTTATCGCTGTTTGAGCCGCTAGGCAAGCCAATCCCTTCTGCAACGTCGCCATTTGGATTTGCAATTCTCAAAACAGGGGTCGCGCTAAACGCATACACCACGATATTTGCAGCAGTACTTATAATCTCTGTTTTGCTGCTTGCATTGCACAAGGAAAAGAAACTTATTCCGCTTCTAAGCATGCTCCCGTTCCTGTTCTTGGACCATTCAATAGTTACATACTACACGATATTCGGCACTGTGTTTGCATATGCCGTATTTATGAGCAGCGAAAGCAAGCGCGCACAGAGGCACAGCGGCTTGTTCTTTAGGTCGCATGCCCATATTCTTTATGCTGCCATTGTCTTGGCAATAATAACTGCTGCGCTTGCAGCGTTTGGCGCTCACAGCGCATATGTGCGCGCATTCAACATAAGTACAAGCAATGCAACGTTGAGCAACGTTGCCATAGCGAACAACACAACAAGCACGCTAAGGGAAGAGCTTTCATACAGCAATCTAGCAAACAGCACAGTATACATGTACTTTATAACAAAGCCGGCTTATGGCATAGCCTCGACAGTTGGCTTTTTTAACGAAACCATAATAAACAGCAACACAAACATAAGCTGCGAAAGCTATGCCTGCAAGATAAACACAAACGCTTTGGTTCTCAAGGGCAAAGGCTCTTACGAACTGATAGCAAGTTTCACTTCAAAAGAAGCCCTTGCTTGTGTGGAACCCATAATTTACAGCGGCAATTATTGGCTATTCCAAAAGCCCGTTTGCGAAAATGCGGAAAAGGCGTAAAAATGCGTTACATAGATGCGCACTGCCATTTGAACCTGTTCGACAGCCCGCTTAAGGCAATGGCCGAGTCCGAAGTCGCAGGAGTCGATGCGGTTGTGTGCTCTGGCGACAGCGCAAAGGACTGCGCCGAATGCCTTTCTTTGGCGGACTCGAAGCGCATTTTTGCAACAATAGGAATAGGGCCCGGTTATGCATGCAAAGATTTCGAATTCATACGCAGATTAGAGGAGCTTGCGAGCACAAACAAAGGCAAGGTAGTTGGCATAGGGGAGATAGGGCTTGACTTAGGCGTAGCGCGCAGCGGAATTTGCGACATGGGCGCTCAGGAAAATGCGTTTATAAAGCAGATAGAAACGGCGAAGTCTTTGGACTTGCCGGTTGTTGTCCATTCGCGAAATACGATTAAAAGGGTTATTGAAATTATGCGCAGCGAAAGGCCTGCAAAGGCAATGTTCCATTTCTTCGAAGGCAACGAAGAGCAGGCGAAGGAGCTTGCTGCATATGGCTATGTTATTTCCATTCCGCCGTTTCTCGACAGAAGAAGGAAAAACATTATAAGCTTGCTAGAACTTAATAACATCGTTGTTGAAACGGACTCGCCTGCTGCTGGAAGATCTCCGGCAGAAGCTGTAAAGCTTGTAGGAGAGATAGCAAAGATCAAAGGCATAAGCCAAGAAACTGCTGCGCGCAAGATAGCACAAACTATTAGAAACCTCTACGGCATATAATAAGGAGGGCCCGTAGCTCAGCTTGGACAGAGCGGCAGCCTTCTAAGCTGATGGCCGTGGGTTCAAAATAAGCTGTGCTTGCGCAAGGCTTATGCAAATCCCACCGGGCCCGAGTCCGATAAAGATGATTTTATGGCAAATAACGCAAAATTTGACGAAATCGTTGAGCAGGCTAAGCAGCAGATAGACGTGCTCCTAAGCGACAACAGCGTACCTAAGAACGTCAAAAACGCGCTTGACCTAGCAAAGAAATCGCTGCAAAAGCAGGAAGACAGCTACACTGTGCGCGCGTCTTCTGCAATATACCAGATAGACGAGGTGAGTAATGACGTGAACTTGCCGCCATATGCACGAACGGTAATATGGAACCTGCTCAGCCTCCTTGAATCTATAAAAGAGTAAAAAGAAATAAGAAGCATTGCAGCCGCATTTTCAGCAAACATTAAATAATTTAGCTAAGTAGTTTATCTAGATTGCATGGTTAAAATCCTAAACCTGTTTGGAAAGAAAAACGCAGCAGAAGAGCTCACCAAGTCAGTGCCTTACAGAATTTCCACTGAATTCGTCCCATACAGGCTTTACGCAAACCAAAAGAACTCGCTGCGCATGTTTGTCAGCGTAAAGAATTTGACTGCTGAGCCCACTCTTAGCTCCGTAGTTGTAGAAGTGCCAAAGGGCCTAAGCCTAGATGAAACAGGCATATCTAAAGCCAAAGAACTCAGGCTTGGCATACTGCCGCCAAACGAGGAGCGGCAAATAGGCCTAGACATATACGGCGATGCAGGCACGGACAAAGGCGAATACACTCTTTCGTTGACTGCATTCATACACTACCGTGACTACGGCCACGTGCTAAACGCAGTAAAGAAAAGGACAATAGTCGAAGTTGTATGACCATTTGCGGCTTGCACGCATGCTCAGAACAACATTAATAAATGTTTTGTGGCATTAAATAATGAGGCACCGGTGGTAAAATGGTAAAGTATGTTATAGCAGAGCAGCTTATTGGAAAAGAAGTTATTACTTCTGACGGCATAGATGTTGGAAAGTTTCTCGATGCAGAGCTCAATGAGGTCACTGGCAAGCTGACAACGCTTTTAGTGGAGCCAAACCCTGACAGCGACTTCGTAAAGAGGCTGGAGATAAAGGATGGCAAGCTTCACATACCTTATCAGACTGTAACCGCAGTAAACGACTACATAATGGTTGACAGAAAGGGCCTTAGCTGACTCTTCCTCGCTGCTTTTTCTGTTTTGCGCTTTGCCAATTCGCTTTCTGCCTTTTCGCTCAGCAATAAAAGGCTTTATTGACAATGCTTAATGGTGCTTTTATGATAATCGCTGGCGGGGACGAAGCTGGCAGAGGCGCAGTGCTAGGCCCGCTCGTAGTAAGCATAGTAGCGATAGGCAAGAACCGGGAAAAAAGGCTTGCAGAGATAGGGGTAAGGGACTCTAAGCAGCTTAGCAAAAGGCAAAGAGAGTTTCTTTTTGGCGAAATATACAACACAGCAGAGGAGGTTGCCTACTATGCCATAAGCAACGAAGAGATAAATGCTGCGATGCAAAGCGGCATATCGCTTAACGAGCTTGAAGCCCTGCACTTCGCAAAACTTGTTGACTCGTTAAACAGCAGCGTAAAGAGGCTTTACATAGATTCGCCAGACGTGCTTCCTTGGCGGTTTGGAGTGCGCATGGGGATGTTCGCAAAAAAGACACTAATAACAGCCAGGGCAAAGGCAAAAGACATAGACAAAAGCAAGCAAGAAAGTACGGCGATAAGGGTAACTGCAGAGCACAAAGCAGACGTTAAATATCCGATAGTTTCTGCAGCAAGCATAGTTTCTAAGGTTATACGGGACAGGGAGATAGAACGAATAAGGCAGGAGCTTGGAATAATGCTAGGATCTGGCTACCCGTCAGACCACTTTACCATAACGGCGCTAAAAGAGAACCTGGAAAACCGGGAGCTTCAGTCATACGTAAGGCAGAAGTGGCAGACCCTAAAACACATAAGGCAGAAGCACATCGAGGAATTTTTAAGCGCATAGCTCTCAAGCATGCGCCTGCGCCTTGCCGATTACTCGGTGCGTTGCCTTAGGCGTGAAATGCCAGATATGATATGACGTGAGCACGGCAGACCGCGTAGGATTTCTGCTCGCTTTGCCATTGATTTCTGCATGTTGCAATGCATTTACTATCCGCTATTACTATTTTCTATTCACTTGTATATAGACCTGTACACGTTGCCGCTGTCGTCTGTTATTACTATGTCTTCTCCCTCGCATTCTATAAGGCATGCCTGGCAGAGTATGCATGCTTCTCCGTTGACCGCGACGGAAATGCCACCGCTTGTTCCGTCGTTATCATCGGTAAAGTGCCTGTGGCCATCTTGCACGTTTATCCATCTGTTATACGAGGTTTGATCTAGCCTACCGGTCCATTGATGTTCTGGCGGTGCTTTATCTGAATTAACGTCTGGATTTATGGCCCCGTTTACCTTCCTTGGTTTCATCTCGAACACAGCAACAGGGCAAACGTCCTTGCAGTGCTGGCAACCAGTACAATGCTCCTTTTCCACATATACTTGCATTATATCACGCAGATGCGCTTGTGCTAAAGCTCAGCCAAAGAGGCTTGCAAGGCCTCCAACTGCCTCCTCCTCGCTCTTCTTTTCATCTTTCTCTTTCTTCTCTTCCTTCTTCTCTTGCTGCGCTGCTGCTGATGCCGCTGCCGCCGCGGGCTGGGCTTGCTGCATCTGGGCGTTCTTTATGACCTCTTTTATGTTAACGCCTTTCAGCGAGCTAACAACAGACTTTACCATCGCCTCGTCAGGCTTCTGGCCTGCTGCCTCTACGACTTTCTTGAGGTTCTCTTCGTTTACTTCCTTGCCCAGAGAATCGAGCAAGAGCGCTGCATATATGTATTCCATTATTTCACCTTTATTTCACCTTTCACGCTTTAACATCATTGCTGCTTGGCTGTGCAGCTTGGCCTTCGCTACCACCATTATTATGCTGCAACAGATTATTAATTTTATTGGCTCCTGCCGCAGCGTTGGACAAAAGCGTACTCACTATTTCTGGCTCCAAAACCTCTGCGGCAATGCCCAGGGCCATAGCCTCGGCATACGCCTTTGCTATGAAAAAGCCTGCATTATACTGCGTAACGAAGCCGATGCCTATGCTAAGGCAATTTGCTTCTGCAAAAGACTTTGCTATTTCTTTTGCCGCAAACGCCTCGTCTATGCTAAGGGCATTGCTGCTGAAAAGCACGCCTTCAGAGTATGCTAAGCTTAATGTTGCGCTTGCCGCAAAAGGCCTTATTCCAAGTACTTTGAGCGCATTGGCCACGCTGAGGTTTACGCGCTTCCCTGCTTCAACAACAACCTTGTCCTTTGCGATGACCACTTTGTTCCTTTGTATCTGAACGTCTATGCCTGCTGACTTAAGCTCAGTAACTGCTTGCCCTGGCGCGACGCTAGTCTCGCCTGCCTTCACCACTATGTCGCTAGGCGCAATCTGCCCGGGCTTTGCGGAAAGCTCTATCTTGTTTGCGCTGGCTTTTTTGTATAGCTCGAACGGGCTAAGATCGCTAAGAACAATGGCAACGTTGCCGCTTATGCTAGATGCAAGCTGAGCGGGCTTGCCTTCTAAGGCGCGCAAGAGCAGAGTTTTCCGTGACACGACGATAGTGGCACTACCCCTTAGCTGGTTTCGCACTTTCTGCAGCAGGGCGTCAGGCATTCCGTTTATTGGCATTACCGCCACTGTCTTGCTCTTTGCGATGCTTTCTTTCAGGCCTTTTACGAATGCCTCTTTTTGCCTTTTCTGCATTTATATCAGCCTCTCTGGCTTGCTCATTGTGAGCTTCACGTAAACCGACTTTATATTGTTTGCATTCACTTTGCTTGTTACTGCATTAAGCACTTCTTTTATGTTTTCAAATATCTGCCGAGGGTCCATATCCTCGGTGCCTACTGCGCAATGCACCGTTGGCAAGAACTTGCCGCTGCTTTTTATGGAAATTTGCTGGGAGCTTTCTGCTGCGATCTTGCTTATGCTGCTTCCGGGCATTATCGGCTTAGGCATTTTTCCCCTTGGGCCAAGAAACTGGCCTAGCTGCTTTGCCACTACAGGCATAAGGCTTGCCTGGGCAAGCAGGCTGTAACTTATCAGATCGTTAAGCTTTTGCTTGTCGTTTGCTATATTTGGTATTTCTTCAGGGCCTATTACCCGTATGCCATTCCTTTTGGCTTCTTCGATTATTTCCTTGTCAGCAGCAAACACCGCCGCTTTGCTGCTCTTGCCTCTGCCGTTAGGCAGCGCAACGGAAAGGTTCAACCTGTTATTTTGCTCGTTGAAGTTTATGCCTTTGAAATTTATTGCAAGCTCTACTGTTTGCTTGAACTTTCGCTTTGCTTTGTTCTCGGAAATGAACCTTTCGAAATCCTTGTACTTTTCCTCGAGCATGTAAATCCCTCCTGCAAATTGCAGTGCCTGCGGGAGAAACAGCAATGCATATTTGTGAGAAAAGATATAAATAGGTAGCGCTGTTAGCGCTTTGGGCTTTGCATGCCTCTGCTCGCCGAGTTAAAGGCGCCGCATAACACAAAGCCGGCGCTGAGCAAGCACACGCAATAGAAAAGTAATAAAAGCATAAAAATACACAGCATAAACGATCGAATGTCTATGAGGCTGCAGGCAGCAGTGGACTTCTTAATCTCTTATGGCATAGCACTCATAATTATCTCAATAGCAATAGCAGTAATAGTAAAGATTGGATTCCTTACGCCTGTGCTTTCCACTGCTACTTGCACGCCGGGCCCGGGCTTCGCGTGCCAGTATTATGCAATAAACACAACAGGCATTCTTACAATTGATTTGGCGCAAGCGATAGGAACGCCAATAACTGTGCACGGAATTGCTTGTTCTTCAATACCGAACGTGACAGGAAACAGGCCAATGTTTGGCAACATACATGTAACCAACTCCAGCACATACTACCCTGCAGGCTACGCGCCTGGGACAGGAATAAGCATGTACAGCGGAGCGTCGCAAGCGTTCAGGGTTTATTGCTATGGCTCTACAGGGCTAGGCAAAGGAGATTTAGGCGATTCGTTTATAGGCTATCTCTGGCTTAATTACACCGTGCCAGGCTACGGCCAAACAACGCAAGAAGTAGCCGAGTTAAACCTTAGGTACACATGAGCACATGCGCTCATTTTTATAAAGCATTGATGAAAAATTACCAATATGCAAATAGTCACATCTGCGCTTCCGTATATACAGGACATGATCCATCTCGGCAATTTTGTAGGCAGCATACTTCCTGCAGACATATACTACAAGTATCTACTACTTAAAGGCGAAGACGCAATATTCATATGCGGTTCTGACGAACATGGGTCTGCGATAGAGATAGAGGCGCTGAGGCAAGGCATTTCCGCAAAAGACCTTGCCGACAGGAACCACGATAGACTCAAAAAGGTGCTTGAAAGGTATGGCTGCACTTTCACGCATTATGGCAGGACGGGCACTGAGCAGAACAAAGAAATCGTATACAAGATTTTCAAAGCGCTTGACTCAAACGGCTTCTTAAAGGAGTCTGTTAGCAAGCAGCCTTACTGCGAAACAGACAAACGGTTCATACCTGATAGGTTCATAGAGGGCACATGCCCGTATTGCGGCTTCGAGCATGCGCGCGGAGACCAGTGCGACAGATGCGGTAGACTTCTTAACCCAGAGGAGCTTATCAATCCGCACTGCAACATATGCGGAAAAAGCGACATAACGTTCAAGCAGGTCAAGAATCTTGCGCTTGACCTTGAAACGTTGCAAAGCAGAATAAAGGAATTTATAGAAGAAAACTCGAAGAACAATTGGAGCAAAAACGCAATAAACAACAGCGAAGGCTACATAGAAAAAGGCTTGAAGAACAGGGACATAACACGAGACACCGCATGGGGCTTTGCTGTGCCCAAACAAGGCTACGAGGGCAAGGTATTCTACGTTTGGTTCGATGCGCTAATAGGCTACATCGGCATAACTTACGAGCATAGCAAGGAAATCGCTGAAAGGTACTGGCTAAGTGGAAACGCCAGCCTTGTGCAGTTCATGGGTAAAGACAACATAGAGCCGCACACGCTAATGTGGCCTGCAATGCTAATAGGCAGCGGGCTTGGCTATTCTTTGCCTACGACCATTTACGCATACGAATTCCTCATGTGGCATGGCATGAAGTTTTCAAAGAGCAGGGGCATAGGCATGAACCTCGAGGAAGCGATTGAGGTGCTTCCTGGCGAATACTGGCGCTTTTCGCTTGCCTCGATACTTCCGGAAACAGCAGATACAGATTTCACCGCAGAGGTGCTTGAACAAACAATAAACGCTGAGCTAAACGACGTTATAGGCAATTTCGTACACAGAACGCTGTCTTTTATTAGAACAAACTTTTCAAGCACAGTGCCAAATGCAGGCGCCATAGACAGCGATACAAAGGCACTTCTTGATGGCGTCGAAGCAGAAGAAAAGAGGTACTGCGACTACTTTGAGCGCTTGCAGATGCGAGAAGCGCTGCGCTCTGTTGTTGCAATAGCTTCTATGGGGAACGAGTACATGAGTTCCAAGGAGCCTTGGAAACTGGTTAAGGAGAAAAGCGAAAGCGCAAGCACAGTAGTATATGCATGCGCAAAGCTTGCGCGCGACATAGGCATTTTGCTGTATCCATTCATGCCCGAATCAAGCGGCAAAATCTGCGAATTTTTCAACTCAAAACGCACGCTAAGCGCACTAAAAGAAGATGTGTCAGGAAGGAAGCTTGGCCTTACGGGCCTTGCTCCGCTCTTCGGAAAGGTCACAGAAGAGCAGATAAGGAAAATTGCATTATTTAAATAGCAAGTGCTGCTTATGCTTTTTCAGACGGAGAATATAAGCAAAGATATTTATATGTGTTAGAAATAAACTTATTGCAGAGCATAGCTGTTGCGAGTCAAAATACAATTCGACACAAGCAATCAGATTCAAAACTACTCGTATTTAGGTAGATTTTATGGCAGAAAAGCCTCACATGAACTTAATCTTCATAGGCCACATAGACCATGGCAAGTCAACCACAGTAGGAAGGCTCCTCTACGAAACAGGCGCCGTAAACGAACAGGAGCTTAGGAAGCTTAAGGAGGAAGAAGCAAAATACAATCAGGCAACTTTGGAATTCGCATACGTTACAGACGAACTTAAGGAAGAGCGAGAAAGGGGCATGACCATAGACATTGCAGAACGAGAATTCCAAACGCCAAAATACTATTTCACCGTAATTGACGCGCCAGGGCACAGGGATTTCGTAAAGAACATGATAACAGGCACAAGCCAGGCTGACGCTGCTGTATTGGTTGTGTCTGCAACAGAAGGCATACAGCCACAGACAAGGGAGCACGCATACCTTGCAAAGGTCCTTGGAATAAACCAAATAATAATAGGCATAAACAAAATAGACGCAATAGGTTATGACAGGGTTAAGTTCGACGATGTAAAAACGAAAGTTGGCGCTCTGCTTAAAACTATAGGCTATGACATAAGCAAAATACTGTTTGTCCCGTATTCTGCGCTGCAAGGCGACAACGTAGGGAAGCCTTCAGACAAAATGCCGTGGTATTCTGGACCTACCCTGCTTCAGGCGCTAGACACATTTACGGTTCCGCCAAAGCCGCTAGATAAGCCTCTAAGGCTGCCACTGCAGGATGTTTATTCTGTTTCTGGATTTGGCACTGTGCCAGTAGGCAGGGTCGAAACAGGCGTAATGAAGCCTGGAGACCTCATAATAATAATGCCGCCTGGAATAAAGACAGATGTTAAAAGCATAGAAATGCACCACCAAGCGCTTCAGAAAGCAGAACCTGGTGACAACATTGGCTTTAACATAAAAGGCGTTGAAAAGAAAGACCTGAAAAGGGGCGATGTTGTGGGCCCTGCCAGCAATCCGCCAACCGTTGCAGAAGAATTTACCGCTCAGATCGTAGTTATAAATCACCCTACGGCGATAGCTCCAGGATACACGCCCGTATTCCACATACACACTGCGCAGGTAGCTTGCACCATTACAGAAATAGTGGAAAAGAAAGATCCAAAGACCGGCCAGACACTACAGAAGAATCCAGAAATAATAAAGAATGGTGACGTTGCGGTAGTGAAGGTTAAGCCTTCAAAGCCAACAGTAGTGGAAAAGTACAGCGAGTTCCCTCAGTTGGGCAGGTTTGCGGTAAGAGACATGGGGCAGACTGTCGCAGCAGGCATTGTGCTGGATGTTGTAAAGAGACAGACCTAAGGCGTAAGGCGCAAAGTGAAACAATGACACTTACGAGAATAAAATTGATAAGCAGATCCAAAGAATCAGTTACCAATGTTTCGAAACAGATAGTGGAGATAGCAAAGAGCATAGGAATAAAGTACAGGGGCCCTGTGCCTTTGCCGACAAAGCGCATGGTAATAGCAACAAGAAAGACGCCTTGCGGCGATGGCTCAGATACGTATGACCATTGGGAGATGCGCATCTACAAGCGCCTTGTGGAGATAGAAGGCAGCGACCAGGCGCTAAGGCAGGTAATGCGCATTCCTGTGCCTGACTCTGTCCAAATAGAAGTCACTATTTCTTAGTGCAATGCAAAATTATTGCTTATGCAAATATTTGCTAAGCAGCTTTGCCTTGTCTGTCCTCTCCCAAGTAAACGCCTTGCCGCTTCTGCCGAAGTGCCCATAAGACGCGGTTTCCCTGTAGATTGGCCGCCTAAGCTTGAGTTCCTTTATAATCGATGCTGGCCTCATGTCAAAATGCTTTTTGATTATTTGACCAAGCTCCTCATCGCTGACTTTTCCAGTGCCATCGGTTTTTACATAAAAGCCAACTGGGTCTGCCTTGCCTATTGCATATGCTATTTGCAACTCGCACACGTCTGCAAGCCCCGAAGCCACAACGTTCTTTGCTATATACCTTGCGTAATACGCTCCTGACCTATCTACCTTTGTCGGGTCTTTGCCACTGAAGCAGCCGCCGCCAGATTTGCCTATGCTGCCATAACCGTCTACTACTGTCTTTCTGCCGGTAAGGCCAGAATCTGCCAATGTGCCCCCTATAACGAACCTGCCTGTGCCGTTTATTATTATATTTGTTTTGCTGTCTAACATATTGCTGGGAATTACCTGCTTTATTACCTTGTTTGTTATGTCGCTCCTTAACCTTCTTATGCTTACTTCTGGGCTGTGCTGCGCTGCTATGACTACTGTGCTTACCCTTTTTGGCTTGCTGCCTTCGTATTCCACAGTCACCTGCGTCTTGCCATCTGGCCGTAGGTAGCCGATAGCGCCGTTTTTTCTGCACGCGGCAAGCTGCTTGGCAAGGGCATGCGCAAGCATTATAGGCATAGGCATAAGCTCAGGGGTTTCTTTGCATGCGTATCCGAACACAAAGCCTTGGTCGCCAGCTCCAAGCTCTGCGCTGCCTTCTTTAACTCCTTGCGCTATATCAGGGGATTGCTCCTCTATTGATACTACAATACCGCAGGTTGCCCAGTCGAGCCCGGCT
>JAVZPT010000006.1:13534-20604 GCA_038881455.1 Candidatus Micrarchaeaceae archaeon
CTTTTGCGTTGTCCAACCCTATGCGCCTAAGCGTGTTTCTGACTATTAACGGCACATTGACATGTGCTTTTGTAGTTATCTGGCCAGTAACGACAACCATTCCTTGCATTATCAGCGTTTCGCAATCAACGTGCGCAACTGGATCTTTTTCCAGTATCGCATCCAGGACAGAATCTGAAACAAGGTCTGCGACTTTGTCCGGATGCCCCTCTGTAACACTCTCGGAGGTAACAAAATAGCTAGACATCATATCGCTTCGCTTTCACGCGGCGCGCTCTGCATCAAGCATCCTGTGCGCTATGCTCCTATTGCGTGAAATTACGTTATTTGTTTCTTCAGGATCGTCTTTTAAATCATACAATTCCGCATGTTTATTCTTGTAAATGATCATTTTGAAATTACGATAGTAAACAGCAGTGGCAAAGGTATTTAGCATCTTCTTAACCGAGTATATCTTGTTTGCATAAGCAGAACGCTTTTTGAGCTTTTTGAGCAAACCAATGTCCCAAAACTCAGTTATGCCAACATGTTCGGAAAATACGAAATTATCAGAGCGCATATTGCCATTAATGTCGTCTGCTTGCCCTGTTGCTATGTCGATCATTGACTGATGCAACGCTGAAAGACTTACTGGCTTTTCTACCCGTTCGTGAGAGCGCACTTGCTTGCCGTTTACAAACCTCGCAGTTATCAGAGGCACATGAGCGAGCTCTTGGAACGGGAACATGTTATGATACATAAGCCCGTGCTCTGCAAAAGCTTGGCCGTGATCGCTTGCAAACACAAGTACTGCGTTGTCAAGGGCGCCTGAGCTCTTCAGATTACTAAGAAGCTCGCCTATCTTTGAATCTAGATACGAAAGCCTCTTTTTGTAAGCCTCGCTTATAACATCTACGCCTGAAAGGTCAGAAAGCTGAGCAAGGTAAAGCCACTTTTCTTGGTCTATATTAGCATAGTCTTTGTTTACAAGGTTTGTTGGATAGCCTTCATGGCCTTCCATGTAGTTGATGAATATGAAGTTGCCTGATTCATCGGCGCGGTTCAGATATTTCTTAATTGCAGCGTTAGTCTTTTGTGCGCCCGTGTCAAGTCTAAAGAAGCCGTACCTCTTCGCAAATTGGGAATTAAGCTTGCGCTTCAGCGACAAATAGACCTTGTCTAGCGTGCCCTGTGAGATAAGCCTAGAAATTGCGTATGATATGTTTATGAATCCATTTCTAAGCCTTCTGTTGGCTACAATGCCTAACTCTAATTTTGTAAGTGCATTCTTGGCCAGCTTTTCGTCTACCCAAACGTTGTTCACATAGTCGAAGCCGTTTGCGAGCCCCGTGCCCTTTGACAAAAACGGATTATTGGAAAACAACGCTGTTTTATAGCCCAAGTACTTTAGTTTTGCGGCAATCGTAACGTCTTTGTTTGTAAGGTACCTTATGCGCTCTACGAACGGGTCGATGTTGCTATCGTAAGAATTAAACATGTTTTTAGAAAACGCAGAAATGTGCTTCACCCTTTTGCCTAGAAACAGCGATGCATGTGAAGGGGCAGTGTAAGTGCCCGGTGCTATTGCGTTCTCGTAAACTACGCCGTTGTTCGCAATGCGCTCAAGCACACGCAAACGCAAACCGCCAGAGTAGACACGCAAGTAATCTGCGCGCACAGTATCAAGCATTATAAAGATTATGTTAGGCTTTGTATCCAAGCCAGCACCTACACTAGTGAAGCGGCAGCAAACATAAATGGCATTATTATTGTAGCGTCGCCATCTATGGTAACCTGTGCCGCATGCTCCTTTACCTTGCCCCAAGATACGGCTTCGGTAAGCCTTGCCCCGGATAAGCTGCCGTCAAACTGGGTGGCTGTAGTTATGTATACTGCGTAGTCAAGGCCACCTTTAAACTGGTTCCACCATATTACATGGTGTTTGCTTATTCCCCCGCCTATCATAAAGGCGCCAGTAACCTTATTGTCAAAAGCTATGTTGCTTAGCTTTAGCTCGTCTTTTATCAGGTTAAGCTTGAAATCATGGTTTTGAGAGAATATCGTAAGGTGCGTGCCGAACGCGCCGTCGAGTATGCCTGGCACGAAAACAGGAACCTTGTGCAAATAGGCCTGCCTTAGCACAGAGCCATTGTCCTTTATGCGCTTGCCAAACTCGTACATAAGTTCGCTTGCGCTATACTCTTTTTTGTAATCGCTAGAGCCGTAAATATCGTTCATTATTTCATAGAAGCGCTTCTCTATTTCCATTCCATAGTCTTTCTGGCCTATGAATACGTTGCCGAGCCTGTAGATGTTGGCTTTGTGAAGCTCGTTGTCGTTTGCATAAAAGCTGCCAAGCCAGTACTTGCCGCTGAAAGACCTTGCAATATCATGGTCAAGGGTACCGCAAGTTGTCACTATTGCATCAAAGTATTTCACTGCGCTTGCTACAACGCCGCGCAGGCCTGTGGCGATAATATCTGCTGGGAACGAAAGAAAATTGAACGAGCGCTCATCGCTTACCATGCGCCGCAGCACCTCGATGCCATAAATCATGTGCTGCGCTGAAAATCCGCCGATGTTTCTCATTGCATTCGCAAGCTGCTCTACAGTCATGCCCTTGCGAAGCTTTATGTCTACTACTTCTTTGTCGAGATAGCCTTTGCTGGCATCTCTATAATGCAGCTTCAACTTATTCTTCGTTGCTGGACGCTCTTCCGTTAAAACTACCTCTCGTTGTTCTTATTGGCAAACTTAGCATATTCCTCAATTACTTTGTTTATGCATATCCTCAGCCAGGCAGTATACTTATCTGGATTTTTCTCTATGTCTGCTTTGAGGTCTTCGAGGCTCATCCAAGCGTAGTCAGATGCTTCTTCTTTGTTGAGCTCAGGCGCCCTTTCATACACGCCAAAAAGAACATGGTCGTACTCCCATTCTGTAAGGCCGTTGCCTACTTCTGCCTTATAAACGAAATGGAACTGCTTGGAAAGATCGCAGTCAAAACCCATTTCTTCTTTTAAGCGCCTATGCGCACTTTCCAGCACGCTCTCGCCAACAGCAGGATGCGAGCAGCAGGTATTGCTCCATTTGCCCTCAGAGTGATACTTTCCAAGCGCCCGCTTCTGAAGCATGGTTTGCCCTTTGTGGTTAAATATGAAAATAGAAAAGGCCCTGTGCAATTGTGCGCCGTTCTGATGGGCCTTGAGCTTGTCAGCGACTCCTATTGGGTTATCCTGTTCGTCTACAAGAATAACCTGCTGCCTAGAAGAGTTTGATGGCATATGAACACCATTAGTACAATAAACGCCGCTTGTTTTTATTATTCGCGCTACCTTATTATATTTATAGCTTCGTTTCGCTTTGTAAGTATGCAAACAATTGTTAGAGCGCCTGGAGTGATAAAGCTTCTTGGAGAGCATGCAGTAGTATATGGGAAGCTTTCTTTGGCGATGGCAATAGACATGTACGCCACAGCGCGCGCAGAAGACGAAGACAGCTTCTCTATTTGGCTTGCAGACTTCGGCAAAAGCAAAAAATTTAAGATTGACGAACTTAACGGGCTTTACAAGGCATTCATGTCCAGAAAAAGCATAGAAGAATATGTGTCGGCAAATGCAGCCTATTCGGACTTTCTGCCTTTCGCCACGTTGCTGGCTTCTGCAAACGCAGAGTTTGGAATAACGCCAAAGAAGATAACGCTTAGCTCAGAAGTGCCGATCAAAAAGGGATTCGCGAGTAGCGCGGCCCTTTCGACTGCTTTGTCTTTGGCGTTGATCAATGGTACAAGCAACAACGACACTGAAGCAATAGAGCTTGCAAGGGTCGGCGAGATTGTAATGCACAGGTCTGAAGGCGCAGGCAGGATAGACGTAAACACATCTTACCTTGGCGGCTTTGTAACTTATTCGCAGAAAGACGGAGCAAAGAAGCTTGATGCAAGCGCAGATTTTAGCCTTATAGCAATAGACACCGGGCCAAAGAAAAGCACTGCTGAAACTGTAGGCCACGTCGCTAGCCTGATGGTGCAAAATAAAAGAGAGACAGAGCACATAATGGAAGAAATAGAGGCATGCACAAACGCGGGTCTTGAGGCGCTTAAAAAGGGCGACATTAAGGCACTAGGGTCTGAAATGTTTAAAGACCACGAGCTTCTGCGGAAGCTTGGAGTGTCGAGCCCTGGCCTAGACAAAGCAGTTGAGCTTGCAAGGAAAGCAGGATCTCTAGGTGCAAAACTGAGCGGTGGCGGCGGTGGCGGCATAGCGATAGCTTTAAGCGCAGAAGGATTGGAAGAGAGAATGAAGCGCGAGGGCTTCGGCTGCATTCGCATAAGAGTTTCGCATGCAGGAGCAAAGGAGCTGAAGAACGTTGCCTAAAGCAATTCAGTCAATAGACTTCACTTGCGAAATAGGCCAAAATTTTTGGTGTTATGAAATAGCAACGGCAACTTGGGCAACTTTTACCTGCGCAAATCGAGTTACAAAACAAAAACCAACACCAGAATGTTTTATGGAGGCGCTCCGAGGTGGCTTATTATTGAGGCAGAAGCAAGAAAAATCGAAATAAATGCTGCAATTATTACAATGGCAGTAAGCAGATAATGTGCTGCCTTTCCTTTGCCTTTTGGATTTAAATACACAATCGGAGAGAGCAACGCAGCTGCTGAAGAAACAAGGTAGAAGCTTAGCGCAACTGCCATGTCTTGCGAGGGCTCAAGTGAAAAGGCATATATGCCATAGCTTTCGGCGAGCAGGTATATTCCGAGCATGAAACCGAGAAGTGAAACAGGCTTTGCGCTTATGCCTCTGTAAATTGCATAGCTTCCAGAAAGCATTATCAAACCAAGCATCAGCATTGGGTCCCCGAAAAGCATGTTGTACGCCGCAGGCAGAGGCCAAAAGAAGCTTATGTAAAAGCCGCTAGCAAAATCGAATACGCCGAGAAAGAAAGCAGGCATTGCTAATTCTGAAAAGGTGCGCTTTCCTTCCAAGTTGGCAAGCAAATAGTATGCTATAAAAACTAGACTTGCAGCGACGCCCAGCAGCATAACAGCAAGCGAGTCCACAAACATGTGCACAAGCCCAAAATATATGGCAACCATAGCTTATAAATGCTGCTGAGTTACGCAGCGCAAGCAAGAAAGAAAGCAAGCAAGATGGCAACTTATTTATTAATTGGCTAAACATAGCTGTTTATGGATCTGATTAGCGCGTACGTTGCCTTCGCCTCTTTTGTCTTCTTGGTTGTAATATGCTTAGATTTTTACAACGCTGCAAAGCCTGCAAAGACCAGGGACATGCGCAATATCAGGCATGGCGGTTTTGCGCCGAAGGCCCTTGTAATAGTTCCAATAAAAGGCCTTGATTTTGGCCTGGAAGAGAACCTTAAAAGCATAGCGTCACAAAATTACCCAAAATACGAAGTGGTTGCGGTTGCAGACACTTTAAAAGATGCCGCTGTGGCTTCTGCAAAGAGCACTGGCATAAAGGTAATCGCCACTGCGAAAAAGAGATGGCATAAAAACTGCAGCGGCAAAAACAGAGCAATAGTCACTGCTCTGGAATCATACCCCAACTATGCAGTTTATGTAATAGCAGATTCTGATATCAGGGTAAGGAGAGATTGGCTTGAAAAGCTCGTAGCGCCACTCGAACATAGCAGTGTAGGCGTATCAACAACATTTCCAGAGTTCATTCCTGCAAACAGAAGCTTGTGGTCAATAGTAAAAATGCAATGGGGGCTTGTTGGTCAGAGCCTGATGGGCAACGAAAAGACGAGATTTGCCTGGGGAGGCTCTATGGCCTTCAAGCGCAGCCTTGCGGATGGCAGGCTTATTTACTTCCTTACGCGCAAGTACTCGGTTTCTGATGACATAAGCATAACCAAGCGCGCCAAAGAACTTGGTATGAAAATCGCATATGTAAAAGGTGCAGCTCCAAAGACCATGGTAAAAGAAGACCTAAGTAGCTTTTTCGAATGGGCAAACAGGCAAACCGCTTTAACGCTTATGGGTTACCGCAGAAATCTCCAGTTTGGCTTGGCTTACTATTCTTCAGAGCTTTTGCTTGTTGTGTCTGGAATACTCCTAACCGCATTGGTAAGCCCCATATTCCTGTTGTTTTTAAGCCATCTAGCAATAAGCGAGTATAGGGCTTTTTCTAGGGCGCCTAAAACATATGCTGCAATTGTCGCAATAACATTGGCTATGCCAGCAATATACATATACAATCTAGTTAAGGCGTCAAAGATGAAAGAGATTGCATGGCGCGGCAGTGTATACAGAATAAGCACGCCAGGGTAGGGATTTGAACCCTAAAGCCCACAGAGGGGCACTGGTTTTCTTTTGCATCACAGATCAGCTCTTGAGCTGCGCTCAAGACCAGCGCGTTACCAGATTCCGCCACCCTGGCCTAACAGCTTTTATGAACACTGCTTAATAACGCTTTTTGTTCAAGCGCAACCAATTAGTTTTGCAGCCTTTTTCCATAAACCTGGTCATGAGCAAAAAGTATAATTAAAGGTGATTGGGTAAGGCAACGCGCCCCAAGTGCCTATTCCGCTGGCTGATACTGGCGCATAATAAACATAGTTTTTAGACCAGCACATATCGGTGTTGCCTAGCACCAAGCAAGCAAAGGCCCCGCTGCTTGAGTTCTGATATGGCGCCGCTTTGTTCCATGCTCCTATTTCTGCATTTTTAACAGAGGCAAAGTAAGAGGTCGTATTTTCACCGCAGTAAACTGTATTGTTGTATACAGGGCACGTAAACACGCTAGCGCCGCTTGGGTATTTTATATAGCTAGATAGGAAAGCCGTTTGAAGAATCTCAGAGAGTATTTGTGATTCGTTAAGGCAGTACGCGTTCTTAAGTAGCTGTGTGTTTATCACCACCGTTTCGTTTGCGCTAAGACCAGCATAGCTTACGTTCAGTTTCGCAGCGCCGTTTTGCGAAGCGCCAGATACATTTATGAAATACGCAGCAGGGCTTGCATTGATTGGCAGAATTTGTTCGTAAGGCCCTATCGCAAGCCTTTCTAGTGTGAAGTTATTGCCGAACACATTAAGGTTTACATTTACGTAGTCGGCTCCGC
>JAVZPT010000007.1:0-18665 GCA_038881455.1 Candidatus Micrarchaeaceae archaeon
GCTGCGCCAAGCGATATTGTCGGCGATGTCGAATACTTGCTCAGCGTAAGGCAGCGCAGCGTCGACCCAATGCAGGTAATAGAGCATGCGTTCCTGCGCAAGCTGCTCGTTTTTCTAAAGACAGGCAGGCAGCCGATGCGCAGCAGGAACTTGGAAGCATCTGTGTTCTTGGACAGTTTCGGCGATGTGTACCCAAGCATAATGTGGAACGAAAAGATAGGGAACATAAGGAGCACGGCTTATGACTTAGCGCCTTTGCTGGCAAGCCAGAAAGCCGCGGAGCTAAGGCGCGCAATATCAGAGGGCAAGGAGCCCAACGCATGGACCTCTTGCGACGCATACCAGACCTTAGCAGGAAACATAAAAGAACTTCTTGCGTGACAGCCGCTCAATCCGATGCGGGCTTCAGTAAAGCGTGGTAATTTCTCTACGCCCAGCTTTTTCTTCGCGCTTTCCACGCATTAATATTTTGTGCCCGCACCGTTTGCATGCGCCTTCGCTGCCTATGTTGTATTGTGTTATTTCGAAGCCGTACCTGCCTATCGCAATCGCGCCGCACGCAGGGCAGTACGTGTTCTCGTACCTGTTGCCTGGCAAATTTCCAACGTAAACGTAATCAAGCCCGTTTCTCTTTGCGGTTTCATAATGCTTCATAAGGGTCTCTGCCGGCGTGCTGTCTAAATAAAGCATTTTGTAATCAGGGAAGAACGCAGTGAAGTGCACTGGCGTATCTGCGCCTAGAGCTTCGCAGACCCATCGCGTTAGCTTGTCGCACTCTTCTAGCGAATCGCCAACTTCGGGCACGATAAGGTCGGTAATCTCTACGTGTATGCCTGACTTTTTCATGTATGTGAGCGCCTCCTTCACCGGCTCCATGCTCGCAACGACCATGTACTTGTTAACGAATTTGTCTGCGCCGTTGCCTTTGAAATTCACTACTGCTGCGTCTATGCAGCCTTTCATCCTGTCTATAGATTCTTTAGTAAGGTAGCCGTTTGTAACGAATACGTTGTAAAGCCCCTTCTTGTGCGCAAGCTTAGCCGTGTCTATTGCGTACTCTATGAATATCGTAGGCTCATTGTAAGTGTACGCAATTCCACTTGCGCGCTGGCTTATGGCAAGGTCTACAAGCCCTTCAGGCGGTACGTCGCAGCCTATTATTTCCTTGTCTTTTGATATGTTGTGGTTCTGGCAGAAAAGGCAGCCGAAGTTGCACGAAGAGGTGCCGACGCCAAGCACGGTTGTTCCTGGCCAGAAGTGGAAGAAAGGCTTCTTCTCTACTGGGTCAAGCTGTATCGCCGCTAGCTTTGCGTAATTCTCCAGGAAGAGCCTGCCTGATTTGTTTTGCCTTACGTAGCAGAAGCCGTGCGAGCCTTCTGGTATTGTGCAGCGCCTAGCGCATGCAGTGCACATTACTTTGTTGTTTGGTAGCTGCTTGTAAAGCACCGCTTCCCTTTCCATGGTTTATTATGCTCTTTAAATATATTTAAATATACGCAATTCGTACGTGTGCAAAGCACTGCCCCGCGCGGCAGCGGCTGGAGCAGCAGCATAATGCCATGCGCGGCCTTCAACCCGCTATTTCCTTTTTCTCCTCTCCTTTAATCAGGCCTTCAAGTTCGCCGCCTAGCCCGCTGGGCTGGTCTGCTCCTGCGTGCGCCTTTGCCCGCTCGCTTACGCTGTATTTTCCTGAAAGCTTCTTTGCAGCGCGCTCTAGCGCTTCCCTTGCTATTTTCCTGTTGCTACTAGTAGTTTTAAGTATGAACACATTGTCGCCGCTTCTTACCCTTGCAGCTACTCCTATGGGCTTGCCGAAAGTCATTGACATGCCTTGCGAGAGCCTGTCTGCTCCGGCTCCAGTAGCAAACTTCTTTTCGCGTATGACCTGGTGCGGATAAGGCACTATCTTAAGGAAATAATTGCCAGGTATCTCGCGCTCTAGATACTTGTTTGCCACAAGCCTTGCGGCTTCTAGCGCGTTTGACCTTAGCTGTACGTCTTGCTTTGATACAAGCCCGAACTCAACATCATACTCCGGCTTGTCCGTGCCCATGTTGAATATGAGCAAGCTCGTCCTTGGCATTGCCTTTATGTAGTTCTTCTTGGGCTGCCTTACAGAATACCTTGTCCATGGCTGGCTATTTTTGGGGTTCCTTATTGATCTGCCTGGCCTTATCTTCAAAACATCACCTTTCCTATTCTTTGCCCGCTCACTTTAATATTCCTTTCTGTGGTTGCGCATTTCATGCCTTGTTGTCTGTATTCGCACCAGAACGCCTTGAAGGCGCGGCCGCCTCTAGCCCGTAAGCATTTACTAATATATTTATATATTTATCTAAGTAAATATTATGTAATAAAGTAAAAGATGATGGCATGAGAAAACCAGAGAGCCACATTGCTATGACAGCGCAAAAAGCCTTGCCAAAGGTCCCGCTTCTGCTTTTGCCATTCTTGATTTTAGGGCATTCAGCAGCAGGCTTTGCAGGCCTTGATATAATCTCAACGCTAAGTTCGGTGCAGTCGCTGCTTGCGCATATAGGCCCCATACTCAGTGCAATAATGTTTATAATTGCCGGCATATTCTTTGCAATGGCGCAGCTCTTTCCAACATACAAGCGCGCGTCTCTGCACGCTACTGCAGCAGACATACTTGTCGGCGCAATAATAGTTGCCGTTCTTTCTGTTGCATCAAACGGGCTTGCCATAGCCTCTACACACTTGCTTTCTAACATTACAAACAGCAGCATATGAGTGTTGCCATGCCAGCTGTGCCGTTCGGTTCTTACGGCTACGAAGCCTCAGTGCTTGTTATAAGCATAATGATAGCTGCTAGCGGCATTGCGCTTGGTGTAGGCTTCGCAACCGAAAACAAGCGCTTGAAAGAATTCGGAAAGAATGAGCTTATACAAAGCGCTGTGAATGGCGCCTTGGTAGGCTCGCTGCTGGCGCTATTCGTTCCTGGCGGGGCTATAAGCGCAATGATAAACGGGATAGCAGGCAAAAGCGTTCAGGTCGCATGCCCAAGCATGCTGTCGCAGAACGACGCGATGTGCCTGGCTTACAACTATCTTGTTGGCGCAACGCCTTATGTTTTCATGGGGCACGCCAGCATGTCTATATTGGAAATATCTGTTACCATGCTTTTGCCGCTGTATGCGCTTTATGCGCTGCTCGGCGTATTCAGCGAGTTTATGGCTCCGTTGCTTGGCCAGATAAAGTACTTGACGCAGATACTTTCAACAACAATCATAAGCGCGACCGTGCAGGCAGCATTCTTGCTCTTTGCCGCTGCGAGTGCGCTCACAGTGCTCATGCCCCTTGGCCTTATTCTGCGCTCCTTCTACCCGAGCAGGCGCCTGGGCGGCTTCCTAATCGCGGCGTCTATAGGGCTTTACGCGGTGTTCCCGCTCACTTATGTTCTAAACGCCTATGTTGCAAGTGGCTTTTCAAGCTCAGCAGCTAACGGCAGCAACCAAGTAAGCATAGCGTCAAACACGCTTCAACAAGGGCTTGCAAACGTCACCGCAGGGGGCGCAGGATTGCTCAGCGGCGCATACGCTGCAATAAAGTCTTCGATAAACGCGGTTGCAAGCCTGCTTAATATGCTTTTTAGTGAAGTTGCGTATCTTATAGTATATGCCTTTGTGCTTCCTGCATTCAGCGTTGTAATAACAGCGATGAGTATAAAGGAGCTGGCAGAGCTTCTAGGTTCTGACGCCTCTTTTCTAAACAGAGTAAGAGTGGTGTGAGCATGCGCGACAAAGCTTTGGCTTATGCGCTTTATGCCCTTGCGCTTGCAGCTTTTGCAGCGAGCATTGCGATGCGCAGCGCAGTTGCGCTTGTGATTGTTTCTGTGTTGCTGCTTGCGAGCAGCGTTTACTCTGGCGCCAGCAGCTTCGTAAACGCTGCGCTGCTTAGCACGCTTTTCAAGTCGAAATATGTGATGCAGAGCCAAGGCTATGCTCTTGCCAACGGCGGTGCCTCAGCAGTAGCAAGGCGCGGCGACGCTTATGTTGGAATTTCTGCCATACGCCTCGATGTAGGCGCAGGCGGCAGCAATAAGATAGGCGAGGTCATCTCAGGCATAAACTCAGATATTGACTATACTGTAAGCATAAGGCAGATCGACTCCCGCAGGTTCATAGAGGGTCTTGCATTCAAACGCAGGCTTAAGGAAATTGAGCTGTCAAAAAACAAGAGGAGCTACGCAAAGGCCAACGAGATAAGGCGCGAGATAGAAGTTCTGGATAGCGAGATAAGCGCGGTATCAGGGTCAAAGCCTGTAGAGGTTTCATTTATTGTGAAGGTGTTTTCGCAGGGCGCGTCTCCTGGCATTGTTTCTAAAGGGTCTGTATCTGCTGCGCTTGGCATTGCTGATACCATTTCCACAGTAGCTGGTGCCTATGCAGAATTGCTTAAGGGCGAGGAGCTTCTTGGGGTTTTGTAGTGTCAGAGGCATCAAAAACAGTTGCTTCGGGCCTTGTTTCTGGCATGCTGTTCTCTAGGCAGAGCCAGCTGCCCAAAGCAAAGGAGCTTTTGGAGTCGGCAAGGCCTGGCATATACATAGGCGAATCTAGAGACTTGCACATGCCCGTATTCCTAGACTTCGAGGCGCTTGTAAACCCGCATGCGTTTGTGTGCGGCATGACCGGCAGCGGCAAAACGTACCTTATGAAAAACCTTATGCTCAAGCTGCGCTCTGCCTTGCCTGCTGAGATTTATTGCATAGATTTTACTGGTGAGTATTCTGAATTTGCAGCCTCAGTAGGCGCCAGGCACATGTTAATTTCTGGCGGCGGCTCGCCCGCAACAGAGGCCGTTAAGGCGCTCGATTCTATAGCAGCGCGCATGCGCGCCAAAGGCACAAGGCGTGACCGAACGCCTTGTGCGTTCGTGTTCCTTGACGAATCATGGAAGCTTCTAAGTAGCAGCGACAGCTTCATGGCTCTGCTGCGCGAGGGCAGGAAGTATGGCGTTGGCCTTTTCATGGCATCGCAGCTTATAGAGGACATAGCAGCGCCAATGCTAGACAACATAGCTACAATATTTGCATTCAGGCTGCAGAACAGGCAAAGCATAGATATGCTTGGCAGGAACTATGGGCTTGGCGAAAGCCAGCTGGCAGAGATTCAGAGTCTTGGCGTTGGCCAAGCGATGCTGCTGCAAGTGCACAGGTCAGGCGCTGCGAAGGCATTCGCAGTGAACGTTCATGGTGTGTCTCTTAAGCGCTACTTAAGGCTTTTGATTGGTGGCAAAATGTACATAGAGATAAGTTCTGAGCGTCTTGAGGAAATACTTGCGAACTTATGTGGAGATCGCGCGCAGGCAATCGTTGCGGAGATTTCAAACAATAGCATCTCGCTTTCGTCGCTAATACGGGCACTAAGCACAGCAGGCGCCAGTGGCGACAAGATCGTATGTGCTTTGCGAGACATTGGCGTAAAGGACAAGGACATAGCCGATGCTTTTGCACGCATCAATGCGCGGTGATTTCTTGCGCACAGAAAAGCCTGCAGGTAGCTACCTTATGAGCGGAATGCACGTTAGGATAAACATGCGCAAGCCGCTTGCGTACGCAGACTCGCTCATTGCCAAATACCCTGGCTTTGTTTTGATAGGCAAGGGCTCTAAGCTAGATTACATGCTTGCTCCAGAATCAGAAAATCCCGATCATTTCTACACGGTCTCAATAACTAAAGATGAAATTACGCTGCTTATATTTTCGAAGGCTTCGCCTCTGTATTTTTTCAGCGAGGCAGTGCTAAGGCTAGTCAATGTTCTGCAGTTTCTTGCTTCTGTTTGCACAGCGGATCTATCAAGCATATATTCATATATTGTAATGGCGCTCGCGCAGAGGCAGCTGTCTTTTGCTGTTTCACACGCTTCGCAAAACGTCCAGCACGCAGAGCAAGACGCGCTCTCTGCATTGCTTTCTGCAAGGGTGAAGCAGCTTCTAGCGGAGAACTTCGAGCTTAAGCGCAAAGAAGCAGAGTCCGGCTTGTTTGCTAGGAGAGCTCTGGCATTGCTTGTTGTTTCTTGCTTCGGAGGCGTTTCGAGCGTGTCCGAAGTGGCTGCCAAGACCGGCTTCGGGGTGCAGGCAATAAGGGAAGCAATCTCATACATGCCAAGCATTGGTTACCGCGCAGTTTTCAGGGGCTCAGACAGATTCGAGTTGGTTGGTGTTTAAATGGCTGTTGCAGAAGAGCTGTTCTTTGAGTTTGTTCCTATCGCATTGGGCATTGTAGTGCTGCTGATTCTAAAGTCGCTGAGGTTTACAAGGCAAAGCGTTACCATTTTTGTTGATGCGCCAGAGCCGCAGCAAAGCGCAAGCGGCAGGCCCATAGGCTCGCACGCTTCGCGCGACTTCAGGTCTTTTGCAGTTGACATGCTAATAGCAAACGGCTTGTACGTTGTGCAAAAAGCACAAGCAGAGCGGCTTGCGTTTGAGCGGCTTGGGCTAATAAGGCTTGCAAGTCCTGTCAGCGCCAACAATGCGCTTATGCGCATGAGGCACAGCAGAATATGCATTTACGCAGAAAAAGAATCGGTAATAAGGTGCGCCTTATCTGCCAGCTCTCCACTCGTGCTTGCATATATTATAGGCTATGACATCGGTGTGGTTAATGGCTAGCCTCCTAATATCGTTGCTTAAGCTTCTTCTTGCCATTTGCGGCATATCTACAAGCATGCTTCTCTTCCTTGCAGCTGTAAAGGCAGCCTTAGGCACAGGCAGGCCTGATTTAAAAAGCATAATGGCGCTTGTAGCTGTTTTCGCCTTTGCGTTTGCAGTTTACTCGGTAATTTTATGAACGCTTTGCGGCTTTACGTGCTAAGGGGCTATGCCGATGCGCTTGTAAGCGCATGCGCAGCAGCGTCTGCCATGTCCTTTGTTTCAAGCGTCTTGCTTCTGTTTGGCTTTCTAAACAGCGCCACGCTGCTGTATGCGCTGGCAACGTGCTTGGTGCTTGCGCTTGCAATATTTCTGAAGCTTAGGCGCGGAGCCGGCGCTACCTATGCTTCTGCAGCCGCCGCGCTGCTTTCTGCTCTTGGAAACGCGCTCATATTTTTCGTTATGCACAAAGTGTGGTGACCGATTTGGTTTTCGTCTACAAAATAAGGTCGTTGCCCGAAGATTTCGATGCAAGCCTATTCATAGAGTCAATGATGGTAAAGCATTTCATGGTCTGCTGCGACATCGGCTCAGGAAGCGCCTATGTTTTGGTCGAAAAGCCGGAAGATACGCGATTTGTTGAAAATGCAGTTTTGGGAATAGGGCTTGAGCGAGCAGAGCTCAGTGCGCCTTTGTCAAGCGCCAAATGCATTAGCGCGTACGCAGGCGAGCAAAGCGCCCTCGCCAACGTGTGCAATGTGCTATCTGGAATTTCAGCATGCATTGCCTTTTCGTTTGTAACAGCAGAAAAAAGGCTGGTTGAAACGGCCAAGAAAAGGATTGAGCACGAGATAAGCAGAAAAGAGGTTAGGCTTACGAATATGCGCGGTTTCAGGGGCGCGTCCCAGTCAACGCAGGCAGAGCTGTATTATGATTCTGGCCAGCGCGCTCTGCTGCTTTCGCTTCTTGAGTCGCTAAATTCTGCGATGCTTGCGAACGGAACCGCTTATGCAGTTAGCATCATGTTGTTTGGGCGAGATTCTGAAGCCGTATATTCTTACTTGCGCTCAAAGCTTTTCATATTCGACGAGAAGGAAACAAGCGCGCGCTCTGTCGATGAGCTCTTCGAAAAGGCTTTATTTGCAGAGGCCATGCCACTGTCGCTCTCTGCTGCATCAAGGCTATTCTGCTTGCCAGATGTGCAAAGAATCAGAGTACTCAAGCCTGCATACTACGAGTCTTCAGGAGACATTGTTCTAGGCAGCTTGCTCTTTCGCGGAGTCAAAGAAAAGGGCTTGCTTCGGATAAGCGCTCAATCGCTTAACCTTGGCGCTCTTGTTACGGGTTTGCCAGGAACAGGCAAAACACGCACCGCTATGGGAATTGCTGAGCAGGTATTGGGCTTAGGCAAGCCAGTAGTAGTGATATCGCCTACAGGCGAATGGAATTCTTTCGCAATAGCAAAAGGCATAAGCGCAATAAGCCTTTACAACTCAAAAGTGCAGATAAACTTCTTCAAGTGCGATTCTAGCATAAACATAGAGCGCTTCTACGAAAATCTGTCTATGTTGCTTGCCTCGGCTTCGAACGCAGGTCCTTATACAAGGTCCCTGGAAAAGGTGCTGCTTGCTGCTTTTAGAAGAGTATACAGCAAAGACAGGTGCCCTGATCCAAGCGACATATACGACGCAATAGAAGAAGAGATAATAGACGAGCACGCGAAGCGAAACAACGTGGGCGTAGAGTACACGAAGCACGGCGAGAACATACGCGCCGCGCTGCAGAATATAAGGCTGCTGCTTTCAAGACAAGAATTTGCTTACAGGGAAGGCATAGACATGGGCGCTTTGCTTAGCAAGGGCGCAGTGTTCGACCTGTCTTTAGTAAGCAACAGCATGAAACCTTTCTTTTACGCCCTGATTCTAAACCAGGTCTACTCCTTTGCCGATTCTTTCGATATAAACGGCGATTCGGAGCTAAGGCTACTAATATGCGTCGAAGAGGCGCAGATAGCGCTGCAGAATGGCGAGTATACCGCAGCAGTAGAAGACCTGAAGCAGCGCATACAGGATTTTAGGAAGAAGGGCATAGGGCTTATGCTCGTAGCGCACAGCATAACCGACATAGACCAAAGCGTAAGAAGGCTCTGCCAGACAAAGCTTTATTTCAGGCAGAGCGCAGATGTAGCGAAGTTTGCTGCAAATGACCTGGTGTTCGCAAATGAGGATGCGGCCGCTGTCGCAGACATGCTGAAGTTGCTAGACCACAGGGTATGCGCCGTAAATTACATCAATGCGCAATCTAAGAAGGCAGCTAGCTCAGTGCTCATCAAGGCGCGCGAACTGCACGAATTTTCTGGCGCTAGCAAAGCTGAGGCTGATGAAGATGCGTCTACTTTGCAAGCGCCTGATAAAGTGGCAGACATTCGGATTGAGCTTGTCGATTCATCCGGGGCCCCAATAAAAGCGCGTGTGGAACTCGAATACGCAGGAGAAAAGATCTTCAGGGGCTCTACAGACAGCTCGGGCGTGCTCTCATTCAAGGGCACGCTCATTGGCAAGCGCTACAAACTAACTGTGCTTGGGGAAAGGAAGAAAGATGCGCGTTCATTTTCTGTAATTGGCGGAATGCAGAACAGAATAAGCATTTGAATGACCGAAAAAGCAGCAGAAGCAGCAGCGTAGTCACGCCTTACTGTAAAACAGGTCATCCGCTGTTATTATGCCTGCAACCTTGCCCTTTGACAGCACAACCACAGGCCGGCCAGTGGCAGAGATGATGTCTGATATCACATCCAGTGGCATGTCTTCGCTGACAGTCGGAAAATCATAGTTTACGTATGCGGCAACGGGTTCGCCCTTATGCGCACCAAGCAGGTCAACAGTTCTCACGCTTCCTATATATACCCCGTTCTTTGTCACTGGGAACTGGGAGATCTTGTATTCTTTTGCAAGTTTCGCTGCATTAGAGACTCTTTCGTAAGCATCAAGCACTATCACATTTCTTACCATTATGTCTGATGCCTTCTTAGAGTCTGCCGATTCTGCTTGGGCCAACGCATCAAAAAGAGATGCGACAGCTTTGTAGGAAGGATTTGCGCTGCCACTCTCTATCTTCGCGAGCAGCGACTGGCTTATGCCCGCGCTTTTGGCAAGTCTCTTCTGCGAGAGGCCGAGCCGCCGCCTGATTTTGGCAATTTCCTTTATGTCTGGCAATACATATGCCATGGTATCGATTCCTATAGGAATATTTTCATCAAGAATCATTATATAGTCCTGGCTATATAATACTTACCATTTGGTGAATTGAATGACATACGAAGCATTCGTTGAGAAGTTGGGCAAAATTGAAAAAAAGAGTTCGGCGCTGCGGAAGAGGGCATCCGAGGCGGATGCAAGAAGGAAGGCGCAGGAAGAAGAATGGAAAGAACGGGAAGAGCGTCTTTTCCCTAAGAAACTTCCAATCGCGAAAAGGATAATGGAATGGTCAAAGAGGTTTGCCGGCGAAGAGGAATACGAAAAAGTAAGAAGGCTTGTATGGCTAGAAACAGAAGGAGTAGCAATCTTCCAGTCAGGATGGGGCCACGAAATTTCAGAATACAGAGCAAACTGGTCGCGCGTGCTGCTCATGCCTGGCGGCTTGCTTAAATACGTGTGGGGCCACAAATTCTATAACAGCAGCGTAGACATAGACTCAGCCGAGAGCATGGCGACGCTTCTTAGCTATTCATACCTGAAGGAATTTGATGCGTTCATCAGCTCTGGCAGGATCTGGAAATTTTTATTGCATAAGCTAAAATTCCAGGAAAAGATTTTCGATGCAATGGCGCAGCGTGCGTAAAACAATAAAACAATAAATAAAAAAGTATATAAAGCAATGTTGATAAATATGATTTGTTGATTGTGCGCTGTGTGGCTGCATGGGTAAGCACAGGTTCGCTGGCTAGCATAAATCAGGCGCATGCGCGCCTTTGCAAGGTCGGCTAAGCAATGCCTGCAAATCATGAGGTTGTGTTGGTTTTATAAATATTTGGGTTTTATAACTCTGTTATACTTGGTGAATGTATGGATCGTAGGGACAGGATGACAATAGAAGAAGGCGCGACTCAGAGGCTTCAGACACCAAACAACGCAGACGGTGAAGCAGCAAACCCGCTGTTTGCGCCTTACCACAGGACTTTGGAAGAAATAGAGAAGATGCAGGTGCTTGAAAGGACAAAAACGGTATGCCCCAACTGCAAGCTGATAATAGATGGTACAATATACAAAGACGAAGAGAACGTAATGATACGCAAGTACTGCCCTGAGCACGGCTGGTTTATAGAGAAATACTGGGAAGACTACGGCATGTACATGAGCATGCGTGACTACAACTACTTCGGCAGGGGCTTTGACAACCCTGACTTTTTGAACAAGGGAGAGAACTGCCCGTTCGACTGCGGAATCTGCGAGAGGCACAAGTCACATACTGGCCTTGCAAACGTAGTTGTTACAAACAGGTGCCACCTCTCTTGCTGGTACTGCTTCTTCTACGCAAAGGAAAACGACCCTGTTTACGAGCCAAGTATTGAAGAGCTCGATGTTCTTTTCAAGAAACTAAGGAACCAGAAGCCCATACCTGCTAACGCGTTGCAGATTACAGGCGGCGAGCCTACAATGCGACCTGACATAGTCGAGGTCGTTTCGCTCGCAAAGAAGGCAGGCTTCGACCAAATACAGCTCAACACTACAGGCATAAACCTAGGGTTGCACCCAGAGCTGCTTGTCAAGCTAAGGCACGCGGGCGTAAGCACGCTTTACATGAGCTTCGACGGGGTAAGCAAGCGTGCAAACCCAAAGAACCACTGGGAAATACCGCTTGTGCTTGATGCCGCGAGAAAAGCAGGCGTAGGCATTGTGCTTGTGCCTACTGTCATAAGAGGAATAAACGACGGAGAGCTCGGCTCAATGATAAACTTCGCACTTAACAACGTAGACATAGTGCGCGCAGTCAACTTCCAGCCTGTTTCGCTCGTAGGCAGGATGCCTGACAGGCAAAGAGAGAGGCAGCGCATAACAATACCTGGCGCAATAAAAGAGATAGAGCAGCAGACAGGCGGCGTAGTGGCGAAAGAGGACTGGTTCTCAGTTCCTTACATAGGGGGCTTTGCCAAGTTCATAGAAGCGCTTTCCGGCAGCTATTCATACGACCTGTCAATACATTTTGCTTGCGGAGCAGGAACGTACTTGTTCTTAGACAATGACAACAAGGTAATACCAATAACCAGGTTCTTTGACGCACGCGGTTTCATGGAATACCTGCAGAGCGTAGTAAACGAGATGGAAGGCAAGAGCAAGCTTGAACGCCGCATAATGGCTGTTCGCGCCCTTGTCAACATGAAGAGGTTCCTTGACAAAGAGAAGCAACCAAAGTCGATAAACTTCACGAAGCTGCTAAGCAGCGTAATACTGAAGCACAACTTCTCTTCGCTTGGGGCTTTCCAGATGAAATCCATATTCCTGGGCATGATGCACTTCCAGGACGAGTATACATACGACATAAAGCGCGTTGAGAAGTGCGACATACACTACTCTCTTCCAGACGGCAGGGTAATACCTTTCTGCACCTTCAACGTGTTCCCAGAAGTATACAGGGATAAGGTGCAGAGGCAGTACGCTGTGCCTAGCAATGAATGGCAGAACTCGCACAATGGCTGGACCTATGCTTCTGACAAATACAGGAGAAACATAAAGGAGCTCGAGGCAAGCGAGCTGTACAAGAGAACTTACCTCAACTCTATAAACTTCTTTGCCTTGCCTGTTAACGCAGCCAATGCAAAAGCCAAAGCCGAGGTCGAGGCGATTGCAGAGGCCAACGTTGCGGCAAAGTGACGGCAAACAAGAGCAAACCAGAAATTGCCAGATGAAGAGCAGCGGTAACCATGGAAAAGATAGTTGAAGGATCAAACATCTATGTTATAGACGAAGGCGAGAAGTACAGAATACCTTACAACATAGTAAAGGAAGTGATCTTTACAAACGTGAAGAAGGAAGAGCTCATAAACATAGAGCATTCCGCAAGGCTTCAATACAGGCTGCTGCTCGATGACGCCATACTAAAGGCCAAAGTAGAATTTGTTAAGCAAACTATAACCATAGTATACAATCCAAAAGGTTCTGGAAGCAGGAACGCAGAGACAAGCCTCGAGGACATAGTGCAGATGCTTGGAAACGAAGGCGTTCACGTAGATGCAAACGCCGCGCAGAAGCGCGACGTTGACTACGCAAAGGAAATATGGTATCCGCAGTTCCACGCAGCAACGATAAGGGAGCACCCTCCTTATGGTTTCACAATGGAAGAGTGGAAGAAGATAAAGCCCGAATTCGAGAAGAACACCGCAAAGGCACGCAAGAAAAAGTGGGAACTGTTCAAGAAATGGCAGAAAAAGTACGAGAAGCTGCACCCAGAACTGCTACAACAGTAGTTGCATGCATTTACAAAGCCGCGTTTAGCTCTTTTGCTGCTTTGCTTTTGCGTCTGTGCCCCCTAGCTCTTTGCCAAGTTCATCCAAGAGCGCGTTTATTACTGCTTTTTTTGCATATTCGCCAGAGAGCCTTATGCTGCCTGCTGACATGTGGCCGCCCCCAGAATCTATTTCGCTACCAAGCCTTTTCTTCACGCTGTCTATTAATTTCAGCAGGTTAAGTTTTTGCTTTGCGTTGGTGCTCTCCCTAATAGACACATAAAGGCCCATGTGCAGTATAAGAACTGCGTTGCCCCGGTCAAGCTCCTCTATCTTGCCCATGAGCCTAGAAGCGAATCTTCCAGGCAATGGGTACTTCTCTCCAGTGCCCCTTGCCTTTTCGAAGTCAAGCACGTATGCGCTCACGCCGCCAAGCCTGTGCACCTTTACGCTTTCAAGAGCAGTATCAAGCACCTCCTCCATTCTGTTGTTCGCATAGTTTACTACCTCTGCGCGCTTCTTCTCATCCTCAAGTACGCCTTCTATCGCTTCAGGAGTCAGGTTTCCGTTGTGCGAGCCCACTATCTGCGTGTCGCTTGTTGCAACATCAAGAACAGCTGCAAGCTCCCTTGAGTATTTGTCTGGCTTTGCGTACTTGCTGTAATCGCCGATGAACGACGCCTGCATTATGTGCGTGGCATCTATGTCAGAGAAAGCATGCGCGAACAGCGTTGCAAGCGAACCTGCCGTAAAGTTGGAATCGCCGCCGGCAAGCCACGGGTTTATATAATGCCGCGCGCCTTTGAATGAGAACCCATCTGTCACTGGGTGATGGTCAAGCCATATAAGGTCTGTCTTGCTGCCGAGTTCCTTTATTCCTGCGTTGCTCTCTTCTGTAGTGCCAAAGTCGATAATAAGCAGCAGAGGCTTTTCAAGGCTCTCGTACAAGCCTGCAACAGCAATGTCTGACTGCGCATCGGCAGCTCCGTAAGCTATGCCTTTGTGCATTTCCCATATTATATTGCTGCAAGCAAATTTCTTCAAGGCAGAATAAATGGCATATGCGCCGCTGGCTCCGTCGATGTCGTTGTGGTACCTTATTATTATCGGAGCAGCATACTGGACCTTGAGCAGGAGCAGCCTAGCAGCATCAGCAATCTGGTGCCACATAGTCTGTGCAATTTCGTCGAACTGCTCGATGTTTGTCTTGTACGGCGACTTCTTCGTTGCGCTCTCAGCATACGCAGTCGCCGCAACGCGCGCTGCAGCGCGCGCTTTTTCTGCGTCTTCTGGTCCTTTTGCCAGTTCCGCATTTCCCTGCTTGTCCACTTTTACATGTTCGCCAAGCCTGAGCGCTGACATGCTGCTGACACGCATGCACCTGGTTTCAGGCGAATACTGCATTGCGTAATACTGGTTTGATGCGCCATGCTTTATTGTGGTTACTAATGCCAGCATCGTATTTCAGCCTGTTGCATTGAGATAAACAGACGCAGCGCATGCGCTTGCAAGCGTACTGTTGCTTATTTTAAGGCACACGCTCGCGTTTTTGGTGTATTCGGCAACTGCGCCATAGCAGGTGCTTGCTGCACTCCCCAGAGAAGCGCATAGGCTTATATTTTCTGTCTTCACTGCCTCTGCTATTAGTATGCCTTCCCTGCATATTGCCTCATAAGATCCTGCAGAGTTGCAGCTTTGCAGCTCAAGGGTGAAGTTTGCCACTGTGGTGTTATGTGCAGAGCTCAGCGATACAAGTCCTGAGCATACAGAAAGGAGCGAGGGAGCTGCGTATTCGCATGCAGTCACGTTTCTTGAGGTATACGCAACTCCAAGAGCGCAGAAGTCCTTCGCCGAGAACGGCGAAACAGCCTGCTGTGTAAGCTGTTCCGTAGCTCTTGCTGCGTAGCCTGCAAGAGCAATGCTGACATTCCTGAGGCTTGCATTGGAAACGTTTGAGATAATCTCATCTACAAGCGTGCTGTTCAGCGAACTAGACACGTTGTTGCAGTATGCGGCGTTACCTGTTGCAAGCGCCCTCTTCGCCATTACTTCCGAAACGCATGCGCTTGCTTCTGTCTGATTCGCAGAATAAGAGCACATGCTTGCGTTTGCATACTTTACTGCAATGGCAAGGTAGCATGACCCTTCATAAGGTTTCTGCTCTTCGCCACAAAGCGTGCTGTTTCCGTTAAGCAACGCTATGTAAGACATGCATGCATATTTGCTGCTTGCGCTGCTTATCTTTCCGCACACGCTTGCGTTTGTCGTGTTTTCAGCTATTTCAGAATAGCAAGAAGAGGAGTAATTGCTTGGCAGCGCGCCGCATATGCTTTGATTCTTTGTGTTAAAAGCCAGGTTCTGCAGGCAAGAATATCTGCTTGGCACCGCTGCGATGCTCTCGCACCTTTGAATGGGCGTGTACGATCCAACTATGAGCTGTATCGCTACTGCCGCAACAGCCAAAATTGCTATTGCAGCAGAGTAAACGATTATCATTCTCTTCCTGCTCATCCCAGAAGATTCTGCCATCATATCTTTATCTAATCACCTCGCAAGGTGCCCATGCGTGAGCATGGGGAGTATTGCGAGTATAAGCGCAAATATTTTGCTGTTGCAGATGAATTGTGAAATATCTTGTTTGGATGTTGATGCAGTATAGGTTGCCTGACTAGTGTAAAATCCTGAAGTGCGATAGGCCATGTAATCGCTGTTGGTGTTGGAGCTGAAGCGCCTTTCTTCCAGATTTTCCGATGGCAGAGCAGCTCTGACCGACTCTCAAAGCCTTCTGCTGGCAGATGTTCAGACTTTGTGGAACGGTATTCCATGTTGACATCTAAATGAAAACCCTTATGTTAGGGAGTTGTACTTTACATCTATAAATTGGCTTCTGTAGCTATTACGTTGAAGCCGCTTGGCGTTATCTCGTAAGGCGTTATTGCAAAGCTGTGGTTGCTGCCTCGCATCTTAAGAACTTCCATGGCAAGCGTGCGCCTGTCTTCTTTTCCTGTCTCATACATTATTATAACGCCGTCAAAAATGAAGAATTCAGGGCCCGCACTGCGACCGAGGGCGCCTGGATTCGGAAGCTCTGATGTTACAAGCGAGGTTACGTTAAGCCTCCTGAGGTTGCTTATGAGCGAGAGCAGCGAATGCCTGTAAGTGCTTAAATCGTTTATAAGCATTTCAACTACGCTGAGCGAGTCTATCACTACTGTCTTTGCCTTGTAAGAGCTTATAACGGACTCTATGTCTGATACTATCTTCCCGAATTCATAAGCGTTGGCGTCACCGCTGCGTATTATCACAGCAGGGTCTTCGCCATCTATGTTTAGCTTTTTGCTCGCAATCAACGAATCTATGTCCTTAAGATCGCTGAAAGCCTCTTTTGCATTTTCTATTACTCTTTCTGGCTCTTCTTCCATTGCAAAGAACACAGATGTGTTTCCTGCCTTTGCGTTGTTATAAAGGTATTCGAATCCTAGGAGCGTTTTGCCGGCACCAGGTCCGCCGGCAAGTATTACTTGGCTGCCTTCGGGTATGCCTCCATAAAGCATCGAATCGAGGCCCTCGATGCCTGTCTTTACCTTGTTCATGCGCATCATCTTATTGGTGCATACTAATTTAATAAAATGTACACATATAAATCAATGCAATTGCCTTGGCGTTGGTTCTAATGAACACAAAGGTTCTAATTTTTGGCGTCCTGCTGCTCATAGTTGGCGTAGTTGTTGCAGGCGGCTCCTTTTCCTCAGCGCTACCGTCATTTTATTCCAATTCTTCAACGCAAATCCTTAGCGTTGGAGCAGGTTCTGAGAAATATCTGGCTATACATCTCAACAGCACTGGTGGCTTTTCTATAAGCTACAACTCAAGCGCGCCTGTTTTATTCATAGTAGCAAACAGCTCCGCCTTTTATGCTATTGGTTCAAATCCCAGCGCAGCCGTGCAGGCAGCCAAATCGCTTGAAGGCAAGGGCGTTTTTGAATTAGTGAACGGCTCCTCTGGCGTGTTCCCTTATGAAAACTTTACCGCTGAAAATGCAGCAATTCACGTTTCTGTTCCTGAATACGATTCTAGCGAATTCGTTTTTGGACCTGGGGAGTATTATGCGCTGTTCTTAAATATGGGCAACGAAACCGCAAGCATAGAAGCGCGGTATGCCACGGTTGCTTCTTTTGTGCTGCCCAAAAACCAGACCGTGCAATCCGTCAAGAGTGGCAGTTTCGCCGCTTCATCCGCACTAATCCTGATCGGCTTGCTTCTTATTATTGTTTCCTTTTTCATTAAAGGAAAAAGCAAGCAGCAGTTTAGCCAAGAAGAGATTGACAGGCTTTACAGCGGAATAGGCGAAGCCAGAGAGCCACGCGGCTCAGGAAGCAAGCGCAGTATACGCGCCAAGCGCGTTGGAAGAAAAAGCGATAAAGGTTTTAAAAAGAGAAAAAGGTGAAATTTTGATACCGAACATAGACCCAAAGACCTTGAAAAATATGATGGACAGGCTAGGCATAAAGACAAGCGAAATAAGCGCGCAGAAGGTCACAATAGAGCTTACAGACAGATACCTTATAATAAGCGACCCGCAAGTGTTGCAGATAGAGGCTCACGGCACAAAATCGTTCCAGATAAGCGGGAGCGTAAGCGAAGCAGCAAAGCAGCAGCCGCAGCTAGAAATTGAAATAAGCGATGAAGACGTGAAGTTCGTGATGGAGCAGGCGGGCATAAATGACCCCATGAAGGCGCGGAGCGCACTTGAGGAGGCGCAGGGAGACATTGCGCTTGCAATTTCTTTCCTTAAAAAGAGCAGAAAGTAGCAAACTGGGCGCGCGGGCCTTGCGCCGCTCAATCCGAAATGCTGAAGATCTGCGCGTATGGAATTCCGCATATTTCGCTTATTCCACTTTTGTCTAAAAGGCCATGTTTTACGAATATGCTTATCGACCTTTTGCCTACTATGTTGGCAGAATAGAATTTTTCTTTTGATACTTCTTCCTCTGCTGACTTTTCGTCAAGCCTTTCGCCCTTGTAAAAGCCAGAGTAGGTTTCCAGATCAAGTTGCCTTTTGCCGTCTTCGTACCTTTTTCCTATCAGTTCCTCATCGCACAAGGCGAGAATGAAGCCATTCTCGCTATGGTGCCTTTTCAAGTAAATCATAAAATAGCCGCTCTATCATATTAGCCATATTTGTAGAAGAAAAAGAAGGTAGAGCTGTAAAGTATTCCATACCACACGAGCCACATGGCGCCTGAGAAGTTGTAGCTAAGGAATGCAAGCACGCTAGATGCGAAGATTACAATAGAGAAGGCAAGCTCTGTTCTAGCGCTCTTCAGCGCAAGCACGAGGTTTCCAGAGACGTCGTGCATGTCGCCCTTTATCCAGCCGATTATGGGGCTCTTGTTTAGCAGCGCCGCAATTGCTGCTTTTAACCTTACAAACGAGAGCGCAAAATTCAGCGCGAATATCATTATGCCTTTGGAAATAGAGTTAAAGTATATCTTTGTTACCGCTACTGGCACGAGTATTGATAGAAGGAAAGCGTTAAGCCCGAAAAGCTCTATGTTTAATGGCGGATACTTTAGTGCAATCAGCTGTCTTAAAGCTACATAAGCTATCGGT
>JAVZPT010000008.1:0-14943 GCA_038881455.1 Candidatus Micrarchaeaceae archaeon
AGCTTCGCAGGTGAGAAAGAGCGCAAAACCTCAGAGGCTCTGCTTTCTTCTCCGATCTCAAACGCAGAGCTTTTCATGGGCAAGATCCTCGCTTCTGCATTGCCTGCGTTCCTCATAACGCTTTCAGTGTTCCTTATATACGCAGGCATAATAAACTATTTTACGGTTGGCGAATACGGGGTTAGCGTGTTTCCCAATGCCACATGGTACCTTATGCTTGCGAACTCGCCGTTTCTGATACTTGCTACCATAGGGCTTGTCGTGCTTGTCTCTTCAAAGGTAAAAGGAATAAAGGAAGCGCAGCAGGTCAGCGCGCTCCTTGCCTTGCCCATATTCCTTATGCCGTTCGTAGCCGTGTTCAACGTCTTCTCTTTCTCAACTGCGTTCTTTGCGTATTTGCTTGCATTCCTCTTTGCCGCTGCGCTGCTTATACTTTTCGTAGGAATAAGGAGCTTTAGCAGGGAAAGCATGATAAGCACATAAGCAAGCAGGAGCAGGGCGCTACCTATGTCAAAGCGATACACGCTTTAGTGGCGTTATTATGCAGTGGCATGCGCTGCGGACTCGGTTATAGTCGGCGCTGTCCGTATAAAAATTAGAAACAAAAATTAGAAATTAGAAATGTTTAAATATAAGAAAAAACAAAAATTAAAATGGTGGGGAAAGTGCAGATATATAAGCAGTTGCCCGAAGAACCGCGCACTGCTGGCCTGAAAAAGGTCACTGCGTTCGAGATAAGGAAGATGGCTAAGGAAGCGATCGAGAACCCAGAGGAAAGGGCACGCCTGCTGGAGTGCCTCGAGGAGATTGCGGCAGAGGGCCCTAAGAAAGAAAGCGGCATAGCGACAAAAGCCATAGCAACAATATTAACAGTGCAGATGCTTGAAATGCTGAAGCAGTAACGGGCCGGGAGGCGCTGGCGCTACGCCCTTAGCGCCTTCCTGTATATTTTTTCTGCGCCTTCGTTTGAAAAGCGCCTTATTACGTATGGCGCCAACTTTGCGTATTTTCTTGCGTACTTGTAGTAGTGCGCGCTTACATCGTTAAGCGCAGCAGCAAGGCCGCCGTCACTCGCCTCTACGCACAGCGACTTAAGCTCTTTTGGCAGCATGCTGCTCTCTACTATTATTACAGGAACGCCAATTGACAGGGCTTCTACTGTAATGAGCGACAGGCCTTCACGCTCAGAAGGCATTACAAGTCCCTTTGAGGTGCAAAGCTCTCGGTAAAGCGAAGTGGGGCTGACGCTTGGCCTAAATACCACCTTATTTGCGCCTAGAGGCTTTGCAAGGGTCTTGAGCGAAAGGAGCTCTGGACCTTTGCCTATTACTACAAGCTTTGCCTTTGTATGCGCAATGGCATTTATGGCAAGCTCAACCCTTTTGTGCTTTACAAGCCTGCTTACAACTACGAACTTGTCCTGCTTTGCCTTGCCGCTGCATATTTGCGCGTTTGCCTTCGCGAACGCGTCCACTTCCTCCTTGTCTACAGCCGCTGGAAATATGATTACCTTTTCCGAGCTAACGCCAAATAGGTCAGTAAGTAGGTCCTTTGTGGCGCTGCTGTTTGCTATATGCGCGTCTCCAAGCCTTGCTGCAAGGCGCTCAAAGAAGTAACCAAGAGCGCCGCCTTTAGGTAAGTAAGTATGCCAGAAGCTCCTGCTCCAGACTTCATGCCACGTAAGCAGCAGCCTTGCGCCAGTAAGCCGAGCATATATGTATACTAATGGTACATGCAGGAATGGAAAAGAGTCTGTATCTATAGCGTCAAACCTGTGCCTAAGCAGCTTTGCGAAAAGCGCCACAGCGAACTTTGCAGACATGTATACATTTCGCCTTGAGCCGTTTGCATACATCGCCGCTATGCCCGAAGCCTTTCCAATGCAGTGGTACTTTACGCCTTCGTACTCAAACTCGTAGCCAGGCATGCCAGGCCTGTAAAGGGTGAACATATGCAGCTCCATCGACTTGCTTTTTGACAGCGCCTTAAGTATGTTGTAGCGCCTCTTCTCTATGCCGCCGTTGAACCACGGGTATGCTGATTCGTAAGCAAACGCAAGCTTCAAGCAACCAACTCTGCATGTATAAGCGCAATTTAACTTTTTAGGGCTCTGTTTTATATGTGTAGCTCTTCTTAGCCCCTGCGCTATGCTGCTGGTAGTATGGGCTTGCAAAAATATTTAACTTTGCGAGCTGTACATTGACTTGGCAAGAGAATAAGGCAAGCGAAAAGTTTGGTTGCACCACGAACTTGCGCATGTAGATTGCAATATGCTCAAGCATAGGCAGGCTGCGCATGGCGATGGAAAAACGCTTCAACTGCAAGGAACGCTAAGCGATTTAGCAGCTTGAAGAGACCGCACAAAAATAACCGAATGCCATGCGAACATTTTTAAATCTTTCATGTGTTGCTTAATCTAGTGATACAATGGCAAAACAGACGCAGAACTGGGGCGCATTCGTCCTCGAGTTCCTTGGCAGTTTGGCATACCTGTATGTAGCATTTGCCAGCAACTTGCTGTCACAGGCTAGCGGAGTCTTCGGAAGCAGCGCAGGCCTTTGGCTTCCGTTCTTCCTTGGCGCGGCAGTGATCGGCAGCGTGGCACTGTTCTTTATAAGTTTCGGCAACCTGACCGGTCTTGAGAGCAAGAGTGTAACAAGGGGAGCCATGTGCGCCACAATAACCGCAGGCTTTGCATTGTCTGTGCTGGTCTTTACTAACACAAGCTACCTTGCAGTAGCCCTTGTGGGCTTCATCCTTGCCTTTATAGGCAGCGGGATGGGCTACAAATAGAACTACATAAGCTGCAATCAAACAATCAACAAACGCCGATACGGTTTGTTTTATTTTTTGTTCTTATGCCTATTCCATGCAGCAATTCCTTACTTTACCAATGCCTTTTTAAACCTATCCGGCTTATTTATAACTGAGTTATAAGGCCGTTTTATGGGCAGCATATACGAAAGCGCAACAGAGAAATACCTGCCTGTAGTGCGTTTTGAGATAGCAAACGTGCTCAAGAATAAGTACAGGATGAAGGAGCAGGAAATAGCAGAAAGGCTAGGCATAACGCAGGCAGCAGTTAGCAAGTACATAAACAAAAAGTCCATGAAAATAATGCGCAGGGCTGTTTCGCTGAGGTCGCGCATAAACGCCAACAAGGGCATTATAGATGCGTATTCAAAGAACCTTTTTGAAAAGCGCGCTGACATAAGCAGGTTCTGCGAACTGTGCCAGAGCCTTGGCGGGTTTTCGTGCGGCATTGCAAAGGCGCGCTCCAGTGTTGTGCGTTGAATGGTGTTGTAATGCAGAGCAGCATTTCAGAAGATGTATCTAAGATAATAGAAGAGGATTACGCCCAAAAGTATGGCTTTGTAACCTTGACGCAGTACGAGGAATTTGAAAAGGGCATAAGCGAGGATGTTGTAAGGAAGATTTCAAGGGCGAAGGGCGAGCCAGAATGGATGCTCGAAAAGAGGCTTACTGGCTACAAGGTCTTCAAGGAAAAGCCGCTTCCGAAGTGGGGCCCAGACCTTAGCAACATAGACTTCGATGGCATATACTATTACAAAGCGCCGAAGACCGCGAAGAGCAAGAGCTGGGACGAAGTGCCAAATGAGATAAAGGAGACTTTCGAGAAGCTCGGTGTTCCAGAGGCAGAGCGCAAGTTCTTTGCAGGCGTAGAAGCGCAGTTCGATTCAAGCGTCGTGTACGAGCATGCAAAGAAGCAGCTCGAAGACCTTGGCGTCATTTTCACAGATACAGATACAGCAGTAAAGAAGTATCCTGAGCTTGTCAGGAAGTATTTCGGAACTGTAATACCGCCTAGCGACAATAAGTTTGCCGCGCTCAACACGGCAACATGGAGCGGCGGCTCTTTCATATACGTGCCAAAAGGCGTGAAGGTTCCAATACCGCTTAATGCGTATTTCAGGATAAATTCGGAGAACGTTGGCCAGTTTGAGCGCACGCTTATTATAGCAGACGAAGGGGCAGAAGTCGTTTATGAAGAAGGCTGCACAGCGCCTGTTTATTCGAAGGACTCGCTTCACGCAGCAATTGTTGAGATAATAGCGCACAAGAACGCGCATGTGCGCTACATAACCGTGCAGAACTGGGCAAGGAACATATACAACCTTGTAACTCAGCGCGCGCACGCACACGAAAACGCAAGCGTAGAGTGGCTTGACGTAAATATAGGCAGCAAGGTAAACATGAAGTATCCGAGCATATACCTTATGGGAGAAAACTCAAAGGGCCTTGTAGTATCAGTTGCAATAGCCGGAGAGGGCCAAACGCTCGATTCAGGCGGCAAGATATACCACCTTGCGCCCAATACAACTTCAAGGCTCGTGTCAAAGAGCATATCAAAAGGCACTGGCACTACCATATTCAGGGGGCTCATACACATAGGTGACAAAGCAAGCAACGCAAAGGCAGCAACTGCTTGCGACACGCTGCTTCTTGATGACAATACAAAGACAAGCACGTATCCTTACCTGGAGAACAAGCGCAACGATGCGCACGTGTCGCACGAGGCAAAGGTAGGCACAATAAGCGAGAAGAAGGTATTTTACCTTATGTCCCGGGGCATGAGCGAGGGCGACGCCATGGCCACAATAATCATGGGCTTCATAAAGGACATAGTCGAAGCATTGCCAGTAGACTATGCGCTCGAGCTAAAGCGGCTTATAAAGGCTGATCTTACAGGTTCAGTAGGCTGACGCATGATTTCATGTACAAGCATTTTGCCGAATATTCAGAAATACTAGCAAGCAGGAGGGAGCTCTACAAGCGTTACGGCATAGGGCTTGATCAAAGCGGGCTCTCTTCTGGCGTTGCGTTAGAGCCCATGCGCTTCAAGCAGGAACTTGAGCGCAACGCGCTTCTAAATTTTGGCGCTGTTGCAAGTGCCTCTGTTCAGCAAAGCTGCGAAGGCGTAGAGGTGTCTGGCACAGCAAACGCTTCTGCAAAGGATTACGAAGCGAAAGGGCTTGACCTGGGCGATGAGCAGTCAATCGCAGATTTCATAAGCTCAAACAGCGTTTGCGATGTGCGCGTTGAAGCAAGCGAGGGTTCAGATGTAAGCGCAAACATTCTTTTTGTAGCAGATTCATTTCTGCCTGTCAAAATAACTGTTAACGCCGAAAGGGGCTCAAACATAAGGCTGCTTGAATGGTTTGCATCAGAAGGCATGGGCATCATGCCGCTGCACGAAATAAGCGCAGGCAGCAGCGCCAACGTAGACATTAGCGTTGTGCACAACGAGAGCGACAGCGCAAAGTCTGTTTCGCTTGCGAGCGCAACCGCAGCAGAGCGCGCAGTAATACAAATTAACCAGGTGTTTTCAGGCTCTGCAAAGTCTAAGTCAGCAGTGTTTGCAACCGCAGAAGGCGACGCTAGTAGCGTTGGCGCGAACAGCATAGTAATCGGTTCGGGAAGCCAGGCCTTTGACATAGGCTCTGTTTTGCGCGGCATAGGCAAGAACACGAACCTGCAGGCAAGGACTGGCGCTGTGCTTCTTGGCAGGTCGCATTGCCTGATAAAGGATTTTGCCAAGGTCTGCAATACAGCAAAAGGCTCATACTCTTATGTTGAAGAGCGCGGCCTTCTTCTCAGCAGCGACTCAAATTTCGTGCCATTGCCTGACATGTCTATAGATACTAAGAACGTTTCTTTTGCATCGCACAGCGCTTCCTCGGCGCCCTTGAGCGGCGAGAGCGTTTTCTACATGATGTCAAGGGGCATGAGCGAGGAGCATGCAAGGCGCTCGCTTACACTCGCGTTCTTGATGCATTACATTAATGGGATGAGCAACGCCAAGGCAAAGGAAGTTGCTGCAAGCATAATAAACAGCAAGGCGCTCGGCGGCGGCATAGACGCAGCGCCTCAGCTAAGCATAGCTAATGTTTGGCAGTGACACGGTGACTTTATGCAACTCGACATTGTAGACCTGCATGTAAGCGCAGAGAACAAGGAGATACTAAAAGGCGTGAGCCTGAGCGTGCGTTCCGGCGAGTTCCACGTGGTAATGGGGCCCAACGGCTCTGGCAAGACTACGCTTTCACTTGCAATAATGGGCTACCCAGGACTTAAGGTAACGCAAGGCGACATACGCGTTGACAATGAAAGCATACTAGGCAAGCGCGTTGACGAGAGGGCAAAGCTTGGCATATTCGTACAGTTCCAGGACCCTGCTGAGATAGAAGGCGTCGGACTTGTGAACTTCCTTTCAAGCGCGAAGGCAGCAGTTTCCAGTTCTAAGTTCAGCGTGAGGGAGCTCATGAGCGAGATTCGCGAGAGCGCTGCAACGCTGAAAATGCGCGAAGACATCGTAGGCAGGTCTGTTAATTTCGGGTTCTCAGGCGGCGAGAAGAAGAAGAGCGAAATACTGCAGATGCTTGTGCTGAAGCCAAAGCTTGCAATACTCGACGAACCTGACTCTGGACTTGACGTGGACGCAGTAAAGGACGTTGCAAGTGCTATAAGCTCATTCAGCAAAGGCACAGGCGCAGCAACAATACTGATAACGCACTACACCCGCATACTGAAGTATCTTGAGCCTGATTTCGTGCACGTGATAATCGACGGCAAAATAGCAAAGAGCGGCTCAAAGGAGCTTGCTGATTACGTAGACAAGAACGGCTACAAGTTTTAGGTGCCTGAATGAACGTAGATGAGATAAGGAAGGATTTTCCAATACTTAGCCAGAAGATGAACGGCAAGCCTCTTGTTTATCTTGACAGCGCAGCAACATCGCAGAAGCCTGCGCAGGTAATAGATGCAGTGTCTGATTATTACAAGACCATAAACGCGAACATACACCGAGGCATATATCGCATATCAGAGCAGGCAACAGAGGCATACGTGCATTCGAAGGAGCTAGCTGCCAAATTTATAGGCGCAGACTCGTACAGGAACATAGTGTACTACAGGAATGCCACAGAAGCTATAAACATAGTTGCAAGGTCTTGGGGCGAGCAGAATATAGGCAAGGGCGACCGCGTGCTTATAACTGAGATGGAGCACCACAGCAACATAGTTCCGTGGCAGATGCTTGCAAAGAGGAAAGGCGCAGTGCTCGATTATGTGAAGCTCAAGGACAAGAAGCGCATAGACATGGAAGACCTGAAGCAGAAGCTTGAGAAGAAGCCGAAGCTCTTCGCGTTTACGCATGTATCGAACGTGCTTGGCACCATAAACGACGCCAAGGAGCTTGCAAGTATGGCGCACGATGCAGGCGCAACTGTGCTTGTAGACGCCGCACAGTCAGTGCCGCACATGCCTGTTGACGTAAAGAAAATAGGCTGCGACTTCATGGTGTTCTCATCGCACAAGATGCTTGGGCCTTCTGGCATCGGCGTTCTTTACGGCGCAGAGGACTTGCTCGAATCTACGGAGCCTGTTCTCGGAGGCGGCGACATGATACGCTCAGTAGACTTCTACTCATGCACGTGGAATGAGCTTCCTTGGAAGTTCGAGGCAGGCACGCAGAACATAGAAGGCGCGATAGGCTTTGGCAAGGCGATAGAGTACCTGCAGCGCATAGGCATGGACGAAGTCAGGGAGCACGAAAAGTCAATTACAAAATATGCGCTTGAGAGGCTTGGAGGCGCAAGAGCAGAGGTTTTTGGGCCTGGCTTAGAAGAGCTAGATTCTAAAGCAGGCGTAATAGCCTTCGCAGTCGACAACATACACGCACACGACATAGCGCAGGTGTTTGACAGCGAGGGCATAGCGATAAGGTCTGGGCACCACTGCGCAATGCCTCTCGTTAACAAGATTCTGGACGAGCCTGCAGTTGCAAGGATGAGCTTTTACATATACACGAAAGAACATGAAATAGACAGGGCAGTTGAGGCAATAGAAAAGGCAAGAAAGCTATTCAAGAAGTAGCGTGCTGCGCCCGATGTAACTGCCAAGCATTTGCGGCCTTGCCTAGCATTGGGCATGCCACTTTGTTTTACACAAGTTATGCATTTCTCGCAGGCCATTCCTATTGCATTTGCTCGCTCCATGCGCTTGCCAAGCACGGTACGGCTCGCTGAGTTAAACCGCAAAATGCGAATCAAGGCGCAAATCAATATAAATGTTTTCTGCATATGCTATGCATAAGCCGTGCTAAGTGTATCTGATGAATAAGCTAAAAGTTGCAGCGATATTATTCCTTGTGAGTGGCATACTCGTTGTTGCAGACGCCCTGCTGTCTTATTATTCTGTTTCTTACCTAGAGTCCGTATTGCAAAAGCCCAATTTAAGCGCTGCGATAAATACCAGCGCAATAAACCAAAGCACCATTACAGAGCTTAGATCGCTCGGGCCAACGCTGCTTGGCCTGTCGCTGATAGGCGTGGCTTCTGGCGCAGTCCTGCTTGCAGTAGCCTACATGATTTCCAAGTCGCCGCAGCGCGCCAAAACCTTTGCCATAGTTGGCATAGTGTTCTCGCTGATAAGCCTCTCAGGCAATGGCGGCTTCATAATAGGCATGGTTCTGGGCATAGTAGCAGGCGTCGTTGCGCTTATAAAGTAGAAAAGCAGAGGGCCGATTCTGCCTTTTCCTGCAAGCAAAGGCGCAGCAGCAAAAGTAATAAAAGAAAACTACCAGTAGTATGTTCAGGTGGCTAAGTGCTTTTCGAGGAAGTTGCAAGATATTACGAAAAGCTTGAGGGCATCTCCTCAAGGCTCGAAATGGTAGACGTGCTGACAGAGATGCTTGGAAAGGCGAAGGCCGTCGAGATAAAGCAGCTTATATACTTTACGCAGGGCATGCTTGCGCCTCCGTTCGAGGGCATAGAAGCAGGAATAGCAGACAAGCTCGCTGAGGAGGCAATAGCAATAGCAACAGGCTACTCCAAAGATGATGTAAGCGCTTCGTTCAGGAAAACAGGCGACCTCGGAATAACAGCAGAAGAGTTTGCGAAGGGCTCTAAGCTCAAGCGCATGAGCGCTGGCAAGTACGATGTCAAAGCCGTTTTCGAAACCATGCTGCAAATTGCAAACACGAGTGGCGAAGGCAGCAAGGCAGCAAAGATAAAAGCGCTTGCAAACATAATAGCGAGCTCAAGCCCGCTTGAAGCCAAGTACTTAGTGCGCTTCTCTCTTGGCGAGCTCAGGCTCGGAGTCGGCGATGCCACAATACTAGAGGCGCTTTCAAAGCTTGTCGCAGGCAACCGCACGCTAAAAGAGAAGCTTGAGAACGCGTACAACATATGCAGCGACCTTGGCGCGGTCGGCGAAGTGCTCATGTCAGGCGGAGTTAAAGCCATAGAGGGCTTCAAGGTATCGCTGTTCAAGCCCATAAGGCCTGCGCTTGCAGAGCGTTTGCCTACTTCTCAAGAGATACTGGAGCGCATGCACGGCAGGTGCGCCGTAGAGAGCAAGTACGATGGTCTTCGCGCGCAGGTGCACGTTGACAAGAAGGCGCGCAGGGTGGAGATATTTTCAAGAAGGCTCGAGCGCCTCACAGGCATGTTCCCAGAGCTCGTTGCTGCTGCGCTTAAAGAAACAAAAGCAGAGCGCCTTATAATCGAGGGCGAGGCCATATCTTATGATGAGACAACAGGCCAGTTCAGGCCATTCCAGGAGACAATCCAGCGGAAGCGAAAGCACGAAGTAAAGGAAAAGAGCGAGGAGCTGCCGCTGCACCTTTTTGCGTTTGACCTTATGTACATTAACGGCGTAGACTATCTGGGCAAGCCTTACTCTGAGAGGCGCAAGAAGCTAGAAGAGACAGTTTCAGGCACAGGCACTATACGGCTTGCAGACAGGATCATAGCAAGCTCGGCAAAGGAGATAGACCAGTACTTCGAAGACGTGGTTTCCAACGGCCTTGAGGGCATAGTTGCAAAGGACCTAGGCGCAAAGTACATAGCAGGCGCAAGAAAATTCAGCTGGATAAAGATGAAAAGAAGCTACAAAGGCGAGCTTACCGATACCGTTGACTTGGCAATTGTTGGCTATTACGTAGGCAAGGGCTCGCGCACAGCATTTGGCCTTGGCGGCCTTCTCGGCGCAGTATACAACGACAAAGAGGACGTGTTCGAGACCATAACGAAGATAGGCACAGGCTTCACCGAGCAGATGATGCAAGAGCTTAAGAAAACGCTCGACAAGATTAAGACTGCTAAAAAGCCTGCGCGGGTAAAAGCACTTATAGAGCCTGACTTCTGGGTTGAGCCCAAGTATGTAATAACAGTAAAGGCAGACGAGATAACGAAATCGCCGATGCATACCGCAGGCAGGCACGAGGAGAGTGGCATCGATACCGGCTATGCGCTGAGGTTTCCAAGGATCGTTGGCGGCGGCATAAGGGCTGACAAAAGCGCAGAAGAGGCGACTACAACAAAAGAGATAATCGAGATGTTTAATCAGCAGAGAAAGACAAGGCTTTCGGAAGCGCCGTAAGCCGCGATAGCCAAACCGTCCAGCATAAACCCGTGCAAGGCAGAATAAGGGTAATGCTTCTGATACATAAGTAAATGTTCTTGTAGCGAACGTTTGAAACTTCCCATGCAAAAAGCAGATATGAAATATACTGAGAAGGCACAAAAGGTATTTAAATTTAAGTCTCGTATGGAGATTGGGTCTGGCGACCGGTGAGAAAATGGTAGACTTCTCCAATCCGTTGTTAGAATCAGGAGCACAGCCCAGCAGCGTTGTGCCCCAGATAAAGATCGTTACAGTAGGAGTAGGCGGCGGTGGGAACAACACAGTGAACAGGCTTTTAAAGGTTGGCGTGAAAGGAACCGAGCTTGTGGCTGTGAACACAGACGTTCAGCATTTCAAAATAATCGACGACCGCATAAAGAAAATACTTATAGGCAAGAGCATGACAAGGGGCCTTGGCGCAGGCGGCGACCCCACAGTCGGCGCAAAAGCAGCAGAGACCGACAGGCAGCAGCTTGAGGAGGTGCTTTCAGGCGCTCAGCTTGTTTTTGTATGCGCAGGCATGGGCGGCGGCACAGGCACAGGCGCTACGCCTGTGATAGCGCAGATAGCAAAAGAGCAGGGCGCAATAGTTGTTGCGATGGTTACATATCCTTTCGACCTTGAGCGCGTAAGGAAGGTAAAGGCCGAAGAGGGCATACAGCAACTCAGGAAATACGCAGATAGCGTAATAATACTTGACAACAACAGGCTTGTAAAGTTGGTTCCGAACCTGCCAATGAACGAAGCATTTGCAGTTGCAGATGACGTTCTTGCAAAGGCAATAGGCGGGCTTGTCTGGACCATAACGCAGCCCAGCCTTATCAACATAGACTTTGCCGATGTGCGCGCAATCATGGGAAGCGGCGATGTCGGTTTCATCGCCGTTGGCACTGGCAAGGGCAACGACAAGGTCGTTGCTGCATCAGAGTCTGTAATAAAGAACAAGCTGCTAGATGTCGACTACGAGAACGCAAAAGGCGCTCTAATACACATAACCGGCGCGTCTGACCTTACGCTTGGCGATGCCATAAAGGCAGGCGAGCTCATAACAGAGCGCATGGATCCAAAGGCCAACATAAAGTGGGGCGCAAGGATCGTGCCAGGTTATGAGGGCCAGATAGAGATCGTTGCAATAGTTACTGGCGTAAAGGGCGAGAGCATTGTTGGAAGGCTGCGCGAGAAGGAAAAGTCAGAGCCCGCAATGGGGCTCGACTCGCTTTAGGTGATAGTAATGGCAGACGTATTTGACTATGATTCGTTTACACCTAAAGTAGCAGTTGTTGGCGTTGGCGGCCAAGGAAGCAACCTTGTTAACAGGCTCTACGCTAGTGGCATAAAGAGCGCAGACACAATAGCAATAAACACAGACATGGCGCACCTCAACATGATAAAGGCGCACAAGAAGCTGCTTATAGGCAAAGAGCTTACAAACGGCCTTGGCGCAGGCGGTTTTCCAGAGGTTGCAGCAAAGTGCGCAGACATAAGCAGGGACGAGATTGAAAAGGCGCTTGACGGCTACAACCTTGTTTTTGTTGCGGCGGGCATGGGCGGCGGCACAGGCACAGGCGCGTCGCCACTTGTTGCTAGGATTGCGCGCGAGCTTGGCGCAACAGTAATAGGCACTGTAACATACCCGTTCTCGCTTGAGCGCAGCAGGAAAGTAAGCGCTGAGTGGGGCATAAAGATGCTTAGCAAAGAGGCAGACGCGGTGATAGTCATAGAGAACGACAAACTGCTTTCATACGTGCCTAACCTGCCCATGGAAAAGGCCTTCGAGGTTGTTGACAACATAACAGGAAACGCGGTAAAGGGCATAGCAGATACAATAACGCTGCCGAGCTTGATAAACCTCGATTTCGCTGATTTGAAGACAGTAGTTAGGGAAACAGGCACAGCAGTGATAAGCATAGGCATGGGCCAGGGCTCAGACAGAGTAGAGCAGGCTGTCAGGTCAACAAGGACGCATCCATTGCTCAGCGTTGACTACGAAGGCGCAAAGGGCGCTTTGGTTCACGTTTCTGGCGGTGCCAACCTTACGATAAGCGAGGCCACGCGCATAGGCGAAGGCGTGACCGAAGGGCTTGCCCCAGACGCAAACGTGATATTCGGGGCAAGGCTCATACCTCAGCTAAACGACCAGATTACTGTAATGTCGGTAATAACTGGGGTAAAAGCCAGGTTTGGAGAGGCAAGGAAGCGCGAGGAGCATGCAGAGGCCATAAGGATGCAGAACATAGATAGAATATTCTGAATGCTCTGAGCTTTGCTTTGTGCTAAATCTGCTCCTTACGCTGTCAAGTCCGCTTGCTGTGCAGCTTGCCACGGCAGCGCGCTGAAAGCTACCCAACAAGGCGCTTTTGACTTGTAAGCCTGTGCACAAAGCTATTTTAAGTTTGCTTGGCAAAAATTCCTGTTGAAAATTCAAGCGTGACTTTATGGACGATGCAGGAAGCTTTACAAAGAAATCTGTCAAGGAACTGCGCGAAGGCAGCTATGTGCTCATCGATGGGTCGCCTTGCAAGATAGTTAGCATTGAGGTTTCATCTCCTGGCAAGCACGGAGCTGCAAAAGTAAGGCTTACAGGCATAGGCGTATTTGACAGCCAGAAGCGAACGTTGCTCGAGCCTGGAGACGCAGACGTAGACGTGCCTGAGGTCAAGAAGAAGCGCGCGCAGGTTGTCGCAATAACTGCAACATCAGTGCAGCTCATGGACCTTGAAACATATGAAGTGTACGAGACAAACGCACAAGAAGACATAAGGAAAAGCCTTAAGCAAGGCCAAGAGGTTGAAGTGCTTGAAAGCATGGGAAAGCGCGCAATAAACAGGGTGCTTGGAAACTAAAAGCAGGTTGTTTTATGGAAGTAAGCATAACAAGCGACAAGCCCAACAGGCTTTTGAAAAGGCGGGAGATAACGTGCACGGTAAACTATGCGGAGCGCACGCCTTCAAGGCAGGAACTTAAGGCAGAGCTTGTGCGCAAGCTGGCGCTTAAGCCAGAGCTTACTGTAATAGTAAGCATAAGTCAGGAGTACGGGCTCAGGTCATGCCTTGCAGTTGCGCATGCCTACGACAGCGCCGAAGCCATGTCGCTTGCGCAAAGGCACCTAATAGAGCGCGATTCAGGCATAAAGAAGGAAAAGAAGCCAGAAGCAAAGGCAACTGCCCAGGCAGAGCAGCAGCAGGAAAACAAATGAGCATGCAACAAATATTGAAAGCAGGCGTTTAGATGGCGCAACAAAGCAAAGCGGGAAACGAAAAAGAAGGCAGTGCAAGGGCATACAAGCAAGCCAAGAAGTTCTGCCCAAAATGCGGGTCAAGAATGGCAGAGCATGCTGACAGGTTTGCATGCGGCAAGTGCGGCTACACAGAGTGGAGCAAGCCTGAAAAGCAGCAGCAACAGCAGGCTCAAGAGCAAAAGCAGCAGCAGAGCGCGCAGGCAAAACCTTCAGGCGCAGCAGCAGGGCAGTAATGCTTAGGTGCACAGAACTAAGCCGAAGCGCGAGAAGGATCAGCACCACAGCAAAAGTTTGCAAAACCAAGAGCAAATTACAAAAATGAAGAAATGGAGTTTAAAACATACTTTATTTATAAGGAAAAAGAAGTGCGTGCGTTAGACGCACTCGAAGCCGCACTTTCCAGGCTTGGCCTTAGAAAGTCTGGCAGCGGGGCAGACCTTGTCATTGCAATAGGCGGCGACGGTACGTTCCTGAGGGCCGCTTCGATGTTCAGCAGCAGCGTAATATTGCCGCTCAGGTACAAGACGCACTTTGGGCTGCTGATGAGTTATGAGCTTAGCAAAGCGCGCATTCCACTGAATAAGCTTGCAAAGGGCGAATTCTCAATAAGGAAAGAGCCGTTAATAGAAGCAAGCGTAAACGGCAGGCGCTACATTAGCGCAGGCGACTTCTATTTTCAGAGGTGTGGCGAAGTTGCTGCTCTTAGGTACACTGCATTAATAAGCAGCGGAAAAAACACGCTGCGCATCAGCGCAGTAGGAGATGGCTTCATAATCTGCACGCCGATGGGCTCAACCGGCTACTTCAGCTATTACGACAGGCTACTTGGCATGAAGCCAAAAAGGCTACACGGCTTCGGGTTTGAGCACATATTGCCTTTTAGCATAAGCCAGCGCAGTGCAGCAGGCGTGCAGCAAAAGCCAAAGATCAGGCTTGTGCTAGGAGCAGACTTTACGGCGCGCGCCTGGCCCACGCGCGGGCTCAACCAATTCCTTTACTCATCAGCGTTCAGGAATATGGGAATAAAAATAGGTGCAAACGAGGTCATGCGCTTCAGGCGCAGCAGCAAGGAGCTGCGCGTGTTTGTTTAGAGCCGACTTTAAGGGCAAGCCTAGCCTTTGAATAGGGTTTGCTATGTGCTTTTATGTGTTTGGTGAGAATCTGAATAATTTGGCTTTAAGGCGGTTGTTTGGCGTATAGAACGCAAAGGGCAAGAAGGGCAAGGGCAAAAGGTAAAAGGCATGTTCAGGCGCAGAAGCAGACGCTTAGAGAAAAAG
>JAVZPT010000009.1:0-13545 GCA_038881455.1 Candidatus Micrarchaeaceae archaeon
AAATCCGCTGATGTTGGCGCAGACCTTGTGGGCAAGACAGAGCTGAACCTGCCTGAAGACGACCCAAGGAACCCTGCTGTAATAGCAGACAATGTAGGCGATAATGTTGGCGATTGCGCAGGCATGGCAGCAGACGTTTACGAAAGCTATGTGGTTACGCTTGTTGCAACGCTGCTCATAGCTGCGCCGTTTGCAATATCTAAGCCAAGCCTTGTTGCATTTCCGTTTGCAATAGTGAGCGCAGGAATTGTTGCAAGCCTTATAAGCATGGCTTTCCTGAAGGGCAAGCGCGCAGAGCTTACGCTTTACAAGGGCATAGGCGCAGCAATAATCATTGCAGCAATACTTGACTTCGCAATAGTCAGGCTGTTTGGCTTTGGCTTAGGCTATTTCCTGCCGGTAATAGCAGGCCTGGCGCTTGTCATTCTGCTCTTTGGGGTTACTGACTACTTCACAGGCAGGGCAAGAAAGCCGGTTGTGAAAGTGGCAAAGGCCGCGCAAGGGGGCGGCGGCACAGATGTGATAATGGGCCTTTCTGTTGGCCTGCGCTCTACAGTCTGGCCTGTAATAGCAGTAGCAATAGCAATACTTGTGAGTTATGCAGGCATGAGCATCTACGGCCTTGGCGTATATGGCATAGGCATAGCCTCTGCCAGCATGCTGTCGCTTACAGCTACGCTGCTCACTATTGACTCTTTCGGTCCCATAACCGACAACGCAGGCGGCATAGCTGAGATGACGCACGCAGGAAGCGGCATAAGAAAGGTTACAGACCAGCTCGATGCGCTAGGCAACACCACCAAAGCCACTACAAAAGGCTTCGCTATAGGCAGCGCAGCGCTCTCTGCAACTGCGCTTTTCGTTGCGTTTGCGCAGGCAGTCAACCTTCACGTTATAGACGCGCTTAACCCTGTCGTTACTGCTGGCATTTTCATAGGCGTGCTCCTGCCGTTTGTCTTCTCTTCATTTCTAATGGAAGCCGTAAGCAAAGGCGCAGAGGCGCTTGTTGAAGAAGTTAGGAGGCAGTTCAAGACTATAAAAGGACTAATGTCTGGCAAGGCAAAGCCCGATTATGCAAAAGTAGTGGACATGACAACTATAAACGCGCTAAAGAATTTAGTTACGCCTGAACTAATAGCAATACTTACCCCTATCGCAGTCGGCCTGCTCCTTGGAGCCGCAGCGCTTGCAGGCTTGCTAGTAGGCATGATACCTGCAAGCTTCTTGCTCGCGCTTTTCATGGCAAACAGCGGCGCAACGATGGACAACGCAAAGAAATACGTTGAAACAGGCAAGTTTGGCGGCAAGGGCAGCGATGCGCACAAGGCAGCAGTAGTGGGCGACACAGTAGGCGACCCGCTTAAAGACACAGCAGGCCCAGCGCTCAACTCCATGATAAAGGTAGTCAGCACAATCTCGATATTGCTGGCTTCTCTGTTCGTTGCTTTCGCTTTGCTCTGAACGCTCTAAGTCGAAAAGGACTTTAGCAGGGCAAGGCCTTGCCTAATGCCGGCTTTAGAAGCGCCTGACTTCCTTGCCATGAACGTGTAAGGCACTTCTGATATGCTTATGTCTTGGCCAGCGCACTTGAGTAGGTCAAAGAGCACTTTGTAGCCTTGCGCCACAAACCTGCCCTTGTTCCTTTTGTATATTTCAATGAACAAGCGCGTGCGAATTCCAAAAAAGCCTGACAAGATGTCGCTGCAAGACTTTTTGCCATGAAGCATTAGCGCCGCATTGCCTATTAGCATAAGGCTTTTTGAAATGAGCTTTCTGTAAAAGGCCCAGTGCGGAACGCGTGCCCTTACCGCTACGGCAATGTCGCTGCCTTTAAGCAGCCTTTCTGCAAGCGCGCCAAGGACCTGGGGCGGATGCTGCAAGTCAGCGTCCATTACAAGCGTGTATTTTGTAGTGCTTGCGCATATGCCAAAGGCTATGCTAGCAGTAAGCCCTCTTTCAAGGCCGAGCCTGTGCCTGTTTATGAGCTTCACGTTCTTGCTCTTTGCGGCTATTTTGCCAACCAAAATTTCAGTAGCGTCTGTTGAGCCGTCGTCTACTACAATTACGCGCATTCCGCGGTAATGCGAAATTATGTAATGGATTAGCTTGCCTATTGTTTTTTCTTCGTTCAGCGTAGGCAGAACAACCGTGAAGTCGCTGTAATTTGAAGGCCGCATTTCATGACCTTATGAACAATGCAGCATAAGCCAAAACCAAGCCAACGAGCTTGCCGATAACAGGCACCGCCTTCGTTGCGTTCGCTATGCGCTCCGCATCGCGGCTCCTGAGCGCGCCTGCAAGAGCCATTATTGGCGGGTACGCTACAAAGATGAGCGCGAATGCAATCGCGAGCTTGAATGTAGTGTCTATTCTTGCTATAAGCACCGGCAGGAATACAAGCGCGAGTATGGCGTTTGCAGCAAGCGCAAGGCAAATGCGCCTTGGCTTTATCCTTATGCCTTCTTTACTTATCTCGCGCATGTACAGCAAGTCTGCAAGCGCAGAGCCGTAGAAGAAAAGCACTGCTATTGCTCCGTAAGCGCCTATGGCAGGTATAGAAATAAAAAGAAGAACGAGCTCAGATAAGCCAGTTATGGCAGAGAATTTCAGAACCTTCTTTACGCGGGCCCTGCCTATGACGAATGAGCTCGCAGGCGCGCTTAAAACGTTCAAAAGCACGGATATGCTCATGAGCGATATGTAAATGTAGACGCTTGTGTAGCTTGGAAATACTGTATACATTATGGCGTGCGAGAACATCGCAAAGAAAATGATGAACGGGGTTGCAAGCAGGAACATCACGTAAAGCACATAAGACATTACGTTTCCTATTTCTTCTTTTCTGCTGTTCCTAACAAGCATTCCTGAGAAGAAAGGCAGCATTACAACCAGCGAGCCCGTAAATACGCCCAAAATGCTCTCGACCCTTGAAGCAACGCCGTAGTTGCCTACGGTGCTTGAGAGCGTGTAAACACCAAGAAGTATGACTGCTATGTTTGAAGGCAGCGCGCCAAGGAAGTTAGACCCTGCGATGGGAAGCGAGAAAGAGAGCATCTGCTTTATTCTTTGCCAAACGGCACTTATGCGCATGCTTATGCTTGTGTGCTTCCTTATCAGCAGCAAGGCAGTTGCGGTTCCAAGCAGCAGGCCTGCAAGCAGGCCTAGCACAGCGCCAAGGACTCCGTAGCCCGAAACAACAAGGCTTATGCTTACTGCTGCTTGCGTCAGCGTGTAGACTATGCTTGCAATTGCGCTGCCCTTTCCATCGTTAAGGCCTATAAGAGCGCCGTGGCTTATTCCGTAAAGCATCGAAAAGAGTATGCTTATTAGCGCTATGTAGAGGACAGCAAGTTCAGAAAGGCTGTGGAAGAGAAGCACAGACAGGTAATGCGATGCAGCAAGGCCGACTGCCATGATCGCTAGCGAAAGCGCAACTATGGCCACTATGCCAGAGCCTATTATGCTGCTGAGTTCGCGCCTGTCCTTTGCCATCGCAATTGGTATTTGCCTTTCAAAATACGTTGCTATGCCGAAATTGCCTACCGCGCCAAAAGCGCCTGCTATGCTTACTGCAATTACGTAAACGCCATACTGCGATGGCCCCAGAAGCCTTGCTATGGTTATGAACGCAAGCCCGTAGACTACTATTGTGAATAAGCTGCTAAAAGCCAAATAAGAGGCTGTGCCTGTTGCCTTGGCTCCAGCCTCTTCTAAGCTTTCCAAGCTCTCTGACTTTTGCTCGTATACCACAAAATCAGCTTGCAAAACAGTTAGCATAGCGCAAAAACAATTCAAAAAGCTTGCGCGCAGGCAGCCCTTCAACAGCATTGCTTATTTTTCTTATGTCGCTTTTGCTAAGCGCCTTCAACGCGCCAAGCAGTGCAGGGTATATGATGAGCGCAATCGCTATGCCAAGCAACAGCTCCTTTACTGCCGAATGGAGCGCATAGCTTGCAAGCAGCGCTATGCCAAGTAAGGCTCCCGCGGCGAATATGCGAAGAATGCGCGGAATATCTGCTTGTGCGCCAAGCCTGCGCTTTGATGCGCGCGCCATTAAATAGGTAAATGCCGCTGAGCCGAAGAAGAAAACAGCAACTATGGCGCCTATTGCTTTGAGTATCGGAACAAGCGCAAGCAGGAGCGCAAGCTGCACAACAGCGGCAAGCGCATATAGCAGCATCAAATCCTTGTTCATGCCTGTGGCTATGAAAAGGCTTGAAATGAACCTTCCCAGCAAGCTTATGCTTATGCCTATTGCTATGAGCGACAGGTAGAGCGGCGCATATGCGTATTTGTCTGATACAAACAAGAATACAAGCGGCCTAGAAAGTACTGCGACGAATACAAACATCGGCAACACGAAAGAAAGCGAATACGCCAATAAATTGTTGTATGCGCCTTTGTCTAAAGCAGCTTTGCCATGCGCTCTGCTGGCTGCTATTGATATTGAGAATACCGGCAGAAGCATTGCCGTTATGCTAACGTAAATTGAGGTAAGCCCAGCAACGCTCCTTGTTGCAATTCCAAATGAGCCTATTACTGCAGCAGGCACAAAAACGCCAAGCAGCAGCGTCGAAAAATTGCCCGTGGCAGAGCCCATTACATTGATTGCTCCAAGAGGCGCGATGAAATGTAGCGCTTCGCGCAGGGTGCTCCTGCTGTGAAGCGCCGTAGCTCCTGCAATCTTTCTGAATTCGCTTAGAAGCAATGAAATTGCAATGGCAAAGCCAAAGGCATAGCCAAGGCTTATGCCTGCAAGGGCGCCGTTCACCCCGAAGCCAAGCAGTACAAGCGACACTGCGCCTACAAGCTCAGCAAGCGCCTGAAAAGACATTGCTTCTGCTATTAGTTTGCTTTTGCCAAGCCCGGTAAGCCCAGAGACAGAAACATTGTAAAGTATTGCAAAGAAGATTATGCTTGAGGCTATTGCAAGCGTTGCGAAAGTTATTCCTGCATTAGCGTATATTTTTGCTGCGAAAAACGCAGCGCCTATGCCCAGCGCTGTGGTCGCTGCTGCAAATATCAGCGCTAGAGAGAGCCCTGAGCGCAGCGAAGAAACAAGGAGCTCTTTGTTTGGGCTGCCTGCGCTATATTGGGCAAGGTGCTTGCTCATGTAGCTGCCTATGCCGTATTGGAACGCGGCGTCCACAAGCAGGTAATAGCTTACTGCTATTGTGTATGCGCCGAACTGCGATGGCCCCAGAAGCCTTGCTATTGCAACAAGCACAGCAATGCCCAATAAGAAGCTTAGCATGTTGCCGTAGAACAAGGCAATGCCCGTATGCATCGCGCGCCTGCCGAGTTGATTGCCACTTGCCATCAAAGCACAAAATAAATAAGCTCTCTTATTTAATATTTGTTTGGCGAGGATTCTCATGCATTTTCCAATAAGAAACAAGCAGGTTGGGCTTTATCTGGGCCTGGCTATTGCCTATTTTGCATTTGCAGCAGTGTTCTTCTGGCCGCTAGGCGCCGGCAAGCTTCCAGGCGCAGGTGGCGACGCATACCAAAGCGCCTGGGAACTGTGGTGGGTTTCATATGCGCTTTTTGTACTGCACACATCTCCTTATGCCACTGCATACATATATTATCCTGTAGGCGCAAGCCTTGTTACTCAGACAATGGCGCCCATAGCTGGCATTGTAAGCGCGCCTTTTGAAGCGCTTGGCTCTGCAGCCGCGCTCGACTTCACGTTTCTTCTGGGCTTTATGCTTTCTGGCGTATTTGCGTATGCACTAATTTATTACATTACTGGCAACAAGCCCGCATCGTTCATAGGCGGTTTTGCCTTCGCATTTGCGCCAATACATGTAGTGCAGGCACTAGGCCACCTGCAGTATACAAACATAGAGTTCATTCCATTGTTCATTCTGTTCTTCCTCAAGCTCATAGAAGAAAGAAAGCAGAAATATGCACTTTACGCCGCAATTTCATTTGTGCTTCTGACTTTTATGGGCGACATAGAACAGGCACTAATGACAATAGTGCTTGTGTTCTTCATGCTTGTTTACATGTTTGCAAGAAAGTCAGAAAGGCATAAAGTTGCCAATGCGCGCTTTGCAGCGCTGCTCATTGAAACCATTGTGATAACTGCTCTTATAGGCTCTCCTGCGTTCGCAGCTATAGCAACGCACATAAACAACGAAACTCTTGCTACGGTAAACGCGCAGGCAGGCTTGCAGTACAACGAATTATACAGCCCAAATGTTGAGTCGTTCTTTACGCCTTCGCTTACGAACGGCATATTGCGAAGCATTCCAGAATCAAACCTTGCGATATACAAGGGCGACCCTTCTGAGACCACAGCATACGCAGGCTATGTTGTCATGTTAGTTGCAGCATATGCATTGTACGCGTCGTACAAGAAGGACAAGCTTGCAAAAACTGGCGTGTTTGCCTTCGCGCTGCTGTTCACGCTCTGGCTCAGCATAGGCCCTTATGTGCAGATTGGCGGCGCCTTAACGCACATTCCTGGCATATACTTGCTTTACAGCAAATTGCCACTCTTCAACGTGCTAAGAGAGCCAGGCAGGTTCGATGTGGTTTCCGAGCTGTTGCTTGCTGTGCTCTTTGCTTATGGCTTGGCAGAGCTTCAGAAAAATGCCGGAAGCTACAAGAAATACGTAATGCCTGCTGCGTTCATTGTTCTGCTTGTAGAGTATTTTGCAATGCCTACGTCGCAGCAAATGGTAAGCAGCGAATTCTCAAACGCAAGCATACCAAAGGCATACTACGAACTTGGGAGCCTGCCTGGAAAATCAACGATTCTTATGCTGCCTGCGCTTACAAATTATCTTAACGCGACAGAGCCAAACCTTTATCCTGGAGTTTCTATGTACTACCAGACTGCGTTTAAGAAGCCGATGATTGGCGGCTACACCACAAGGAGCAATGCATCGCAACTGTTCTCTATGATGAACATACCCCTTATTGCTTCTGCATACTACTTGCAGATAGGCCAGGGCCTCGTATACACATCGCCAATAAAAGAGAACTATACAAACGCAACCAAACTTTTGCTGGCATTGTACAACGTTACCTTTATAGCAGTGGACAAGCGCGCATATGCGCTTGGCGAGCTTGAGAACCTGTCTAGCTATCTTGCAAGCATCTTCGGCAACCCGGTTTACAACAGCAACACAACGATAGTGTTCTCGACTGCGAAAGGCCTTGAAAACGTCAGCAGAATAAGCACAGCCTACGCACCTGTTGTAGCAGGCAGCGAATTAAGCGTATGGCAGCCTGGCTGGCTGCTCTGCCAAAACAGCCTTTGCAATGCAAATTTCACAAACGCATGGTGGGGCGCAAACCCTGCGTTCATAGAAGTATATGCTCCAAAAGCAGAGAACATAACCATCGAGATGAGCGCTATGTCGTATGCAGAGCCATCAAGCGAGTACCTGTATTTCGACGGCTCAATCGCGAAGCAAGAGCTGCTGCTGCCGCAGCCTAAGAACATAACGCTTAACGTAACTGCGCTGCCTGGAATAAACCCAATCGTATTCGCGCCGAGCTCAGGCTACCAGAACGTAGGCATTTCTAATTTCACTGTTGTTGTGCGCTGAGCATGCAGCAACGCGCAGAAAATTACGTGCATAAACGAAGTCGCACAATAAGTTTAAATTAGTTAATGTTAAAAAAGACTCGTGGGTGATGCGGTGGGCGAAGAGGCGCTAGAGGAGGGCAGTATCTATGAGATTAGCGTGAGAGCTAAGAACATGCACGGAGAAGGCATAGGCAACATATCAGGCAACGTCGTTTTTGTAAAGAACGCAAAAACGAGGGTCGGGAAGGCGTACAAAGTAAGGATAACAAAGGTTTACCGAACCTTTGCTTACGGCGAGCTTGCAGAGGAAGAGCTTGAAAACAATAGCAAGTATTTTATAGGTAATGGAAGCTTAGTAATAACATCCTAATGGCAAACAAAACAGCGCAGCCTTTTTGCTTTGCTCAGTGTTTTGTTGCTGCAGCCAATAGTATTTGTGTGTTTTGAGCGAAGGTGAATACGTGAGTTTGGATCTAGACCAGATAAAAAGCAAGGTAATGAAGGGCACAACTACAATAGGAATTGTGTGCCAAGACGGCATAGTCATGGGCGCAGACTCAAGGGCCACTGCAGATACGTTCATAGCAAGCAGCGAGGCCATAAAGGTCTACAAGATAGATGATGCATTGGGCGTTACAATAGCAGGCAGCGTTGCCTATGCCGAGTATGTGGTTAAGCTGCTCAAGCTGCATAATGAGCATTACAAGATGAGCGAGGGCAGGCCGCTTACGCCAAGCGCTGCCTCTTCGCTTCTCTCCCTTGTGCTTCAGGAAAACGCAAATTCATTTGCAATACAGTTCAACATAGTGCAGCTTATTATAGGCGGCCTCAACAACGGCGTGCCAGAGCTTTATGACATAGACCCTCTTGGCGGCTCGATAAAAGACTCTAAATTCTTCTCTTCAGGCTCAGGCTCTCTTACTGCACTTGGCTATCTTGAAGGCATATACGCGCCAGACATTACTGTTGATGAGGCGGCAAAGCACACGGTCAAGGCGCTTAAGATTGCAATGCGGCGCGATTCTGCAACAGGAGACGGAATAAAGCTGGTGGCAATAACAAAGAAGGGCTTCAAAGAATACCAAAAAGAGGAAATAGAGAAGTTTGCCAAATAACCTGCAAATAACATGCAAATAACATGCAAAGTTTTGTTTGATTTGCGCCTGCGCTGAAGCGCAGCGCTTGGTGCTTAATTAAGTGAATAAAGCAAACGCGAAGAGCAACGCTAACTGTTTTTGTGTGATTCCTTGGAGGAGCGCAACGAGAAAAGCGAGGCAAGCGCCAACGACATACTTGACAGGCTGAAAGAGCTTTTGCCAAAAGAGGCAGAGGCAACTAAGATCGTTTTCGAAGGCCCAGACATAGCAGTGTATGTAAGGAACATAAGCGCCATTTATGGAAACGAGCAGCTTATAAGGAGCATATCTGCTGCAATAAAGAAAAAGATAATAGTGAGAAGCGACCCGTCTGCACTGCTTGACGCAGAGGAATCTGAGAAAAAGATCAGAGAGATAGTGCCTGCAGAGGCCGGCATACCAGAATCAGGGATAAAGTTCGCAAAGGAGTTTAGCGAGGTTTACATAGAAGCAGAAAAGCCAGGCATAGCCATAGGCAAGGGCGGCTCCACGCTTGTGCGCATAGCTCAGGAGACAAAGTGGGTTCCGCGCGTGCTGCGCGTGCCAACCATGCACAGCGACGTCGTAAGCGGCGTAAGGCAGCTCATGTTTAGCGAGCAGGAATTCAGGAAGAAGTTTTTGCTCGGGCTTGGCAAAAAGATAAACCTTAAGAACGGGACAAGCGAGTGGATAAAAGCGACTGCGCTTGGCGGCTTCAGAGAAGTCGGCAGAAGCAGCCTGCTCATAGAAACAAAGCACTCCAAGATAATAATAGACTGCGGGCTAAGCCCCGAGCCTGCGATTATGGGCCTAGACGCAATAACCGGAGACACAAACAAGGTGTTTCCTTATTTAGACACAGCAAACATAACCATAAACGAAATAGATGCAGTAATACTTACGCATGCGCACCTTGACCACACAGGATTTGTGCCATACTTGTTCAAATACGGCTACGAAGGCCCGGTTTATTGCACGCCGCCTACAAGGGACCTAACAGCGCTTGTGCTTTACGACTATGTGAAGCTAGTCCAAAGGAGCGGCGGCACGCCGCTTTATGAGGACAAAGACGTCAAGAAGATGCTGATGCACACGATAACCAGGGATTACGGCGAAGTAACGAACGTAACAGACGAGATAAAGCTTACTTACCACAACGCAGGGCACATACTCGGCAGCGCAGTGGTGCATCTGCATATAGGCGAAGGAGTTTACAACATAGTGCACACAGGCGACTTCAAGTACGGCTTTACGCGCCTGCTCGATGAGGCAGACACGCGCTACCCAAGAGTCGACGCCCTGTTTATGGAAAGCACATACGGCGGCCCTAGGGACATGCCTGTTAACAGGCAAGAGGCAGAAATTGCGCTGATGGAAGCGATAAAGAAAACCATAGAGAGCAAGGGCAAGGCCCTAATACCCGTGCTATCTGTTGGCAGGGGCCAGGAGCTTATGCTCATACTTGAAGCTTATATGAAGAACAACTCAAGGTATGCGCTTGACGCGCCAGTATACCTAGACGGCATGATACTAGAAGCAAGCGCAATACACACAGCATATCCAGAATACCTGAAATCAAGCCTGCGGAGGCGCATACTGAGCAACGACTCGCCGTTTGAAAGCGAACTCTTCCAGGTTGCAAAGGGCGAAATGTCAAATGTTCTTGATGGCGGCCCTTCAGTAATACTTGCCAGCGGTGGCATGCTAAACGGAGGCACAAGCCTTGAGTACTTCAGGAACCTTGCCGAGGACCAAAGGAATTCAATAAATTTCGTCAACTATACAAGCGTGAATTCGCTTGGCAGGCGCGTACAGAACGGCGTAAGGGAGATCGCCCTGCCAGACGAAACTGGCAAGCTAAAGCCTATAAAAATAGGCATACAGGTCAACACGTTCGACTCGTTCAGCGGCCACAGCAATAGGATAGAGCTCGTCAATTTCGCTGAGCGCATAAAGCCAAATCCGAAGAAGATATTCACTATGCATGGCGAGGAGCAGAAATGCGAGGACCTTGCAAGGTACCTGAGCATGAGGAAGCGCATAGAGGCGAGGGCCCCAATGAACCTTGACACAATAAGGCTAAAGTAAGGCAAGCTCGCTGCCAAGCAGCAAAAAATAAATAGCTTTTACTCAATAATATAATGCCAAACGACCATAGAAGCAGGGAAACGCCCAAACCCATTTCGAACTTGGAAGCTAAGCCTGTTTCGACGCGAAATACTGCCTTCGGGTGGGAAAGCGCGTTGTTGTTTGGCATCTTGCGCTTTAAGCGCTCTATTTCTTCCTGTTGTACAGTTCGTCCATCGCATAGATCAAAGTTTCAGCATGCTCGTTCTTAGGAAGCTTGTCTTTGTGCTCTTCTATCTTCGCCTTTGCTATGCTGCCGTATTTCTCAGCAATCGCCTTTGCATAGCCTATTCCATCGTACTTGTTTATCATGTCTATCAAAAAGTCTATCTCTTCTTTGGTCTTGTCTTTTCGTTCTTTCTTGTAAACGCTGTTTATCTTTTCCTTCTCTCCTGCGCTTGCCATGGCGTACGTGTGCAGCATTATCAGCGTTATCTTGCCTTCGTAAAGGTCGCCGAAGTTCTTTTTGCCGAAAACCTTCTCATCTGCGGTCATGTCAAGTATGTCGTCTGATATCTGGAAGGCAACGCCTGCAGGTTGGCCTATCTCCTTAAGCACCTGCAGCATTTCGTCGCTTTGGCCTGCAACTATCGCGCCTATCTGCAATGGCCCGTATACTGTGTAGTATGATGTCTTGCTGTCTACAATCCTGTAGTAAAGTGCCTCGCTTGCCTTGTTCAGGTCCTTAGTGTAATGTATGAAATTGTTGTCGAGGTACTGGCCATCTACGGTGTACTCAAGCATGTCATAAAATTTCTCGAACATGCGATTGCCCCGTTCCACGCCAGCCTTAAGCATGTAGTCCTTAAGCATGCGCCACATGGCTATGTGCCCTAGGTTGCTCGCATTGTATGCATGCACTACTCCATAAAGCCTCTGTGCTGCGGGTTTGCCTCTCCTAAGCTCAGAGTCGTCTGCTGTGTCATCTTGCATAAGGATCCAGTCCTCTGAGAGCTGTTGCGCCGCGGCAGGCAGAAGCGCGTCTTCTTGGCTTGCCCCGAACATCAATGCGCTTAGCATAACAAGCCCAGGCCTCCTGTAGCTTCCCTGCCTGTCAACATAGTCACGCATTATTGCATGGTTCTCAACAGGCTCCTTTAGCTGTACGTACTTGCATATGGTTTCGTATACTTCTTTTCTGTGCTGCTCTATAAATTCTTTGAAGTTCATATGATCACTATATTGGTGCGCATTTGTGTTTATATTGTTTAGCAGTGGCTTCTGCATTTGTTGAAAGGCAGCTAGCTGCGCAGTGGCAAACAGAAAAGAATAAAAAGGGTTTGCAGCTAAACTTCTATTGCTTGTTTTGGTAATGCTTATGGGAAAATTTCCTATTGCAGACGAAGCGCTTGCGCAGGTCTGGATCTGCAGGAAGTGCAAGGCCAGGAACAAGGCCGGCTCTTCAAAGTGCAGGAAGTGCGGGTCGCACTATCTAAGGCCTAAGCACCGCGAGGCAAGGGCAAAGAAGAGCTAGCAAGCACCATGGGCTTGCATTTATAGATTTATTCGTTTATTGTTTATTTTGCATGTATCAAATGCTAAAAGATGGTAATATGGCAGAACTCACGCCAATAGAAAGCGCAATAGTAAAGGCCATGCAGGAGCTTGGCGCAACAGGCGAAGGCTCGCTAAAGACTGCGGACGACATAGCCAAGAAGGCAAACAGGCCAAAGAGCCTAGTAACGAACACGCTTGTGCTTCTTTCGCAGAAAGGCGTTGTCAAGCGCGTGGCAAGGGAGAAAGCAGCAGGCTATTTCCTTGTTTCAGCATAATTCCAGCATGATGCATATGCCTGATAGCGAAAGCATAGAGCTTTATGCAAAGTACAAGAACTGGCTAGCAGTAAAGAAGATTACAGTTTACGAGGACACAAAGCCCGAAGAGGTTGCCGCGCAGCTTGCAGCGATTAGGCAGAGCATAGACAAGAAAGCGTTCGAGATTCTAGGCGTTAATACTGCTGCTCTGGATTCATACGCAAGCTCGGTAACGCAGGGCATGAGAAAAAGCTATTCAAGCCTGTCAAAGGCGATAGAGAGCCTAGGCAAGCAGGAAGCAAAGGAGCAGGTGGCAAAAGCAGTAGCTGGCAAACCGGAGCTTGAAGAAGTGGCTTCAACGTATTTGTTCAGGAAGGTGGTGCAGAACCTGTCTTTTGATTTTGACGTTACTCAGGAAATGCTTGAGAAGGCTTACCCATATTTAAAATTGCCAAAGCCGCCAGGCAGGAAGCCGAAAGCATAAAAAAGCAAGATTGCCATATTATTGCCTATAAAAATCAGGGGAGTTAGGCTAGCCTGGTAGGCTTTCAGGTTTGGGACCTGAAGACCCGAGTTCAAATCTCGGACTCCCCGTCTCTGCTGCAAGAAATACGGAATTTACCGACGACAGATTTTTGCTTCGACGACAGAAATAGGGGCATTTCGATGAGTTGTATATAACCAATCTCTGCTGCCGGCCGCACATATAAACTAGAAACGCAAACCAGAAACATCGTCTTCTAGTCTGGCTCTCTGCCAATTAGCATTCTGCTGATTTCCTATTTCCTTGTGTATAATAACAAATATGATAACAAAGCAGTACTGCTCTGCTCGCTAGTGCTTATGAAGCAGCAGATACAGCAACAACATGGCAATTATTGAAGCGCATGCGAGCAAGCCTATTAACACAACTCCCAACAATGGCGATTGCGAACGCACTGCGCCATTTTGCTGCACGGTTGTCGTGGGAGCGGCTGTTGTGGTCGTGGCCGTTGTTGACGTT
>JAVZPT010000010.1:0-13046 GCA_038881455.1 Candidatus Micrarchaeaceae archaeon
AACGAATTCATAAACGACCTGCTCGCAGCAGCAAGCTCATAAAAACAGCAATAGCAGTTGTTTGAAAAGCCCGAAAGGGCTTTTCTTTTTGTTTGAATATTAATAAAATAGAAATAAAGTAGAATCTAATTTTGCTGCTTACGCTTCGTGGTTTTTGCTTATAGCCTTAGAATCCGCATGCTTCTTTGAATTAGTGCGCATCTAAAAATAGTATTGTGCGTTTCGTGCATTGCTTAGCGTACATTTTAACTTTGCGAGCGTGAAGTCCCCTTAACTTGGCAAGTGCATGAAGCGAGCAGAGGTATTTATGACTGATGTGTTAAAAATTGTGTTTAAAATTAAGGCAAAACGTGGCTGCAACATCAAAAATACTCGAGACTAAGCACATAGAACAAGGCATCAAAAATATCTGCGATAAGCCAGCAACTGAAGAAGCCAAGCCCGTTAGGGGCGTGGCAGTTCACTTTACTTATTCGCTTCTAAATCGTTGCTAAAAGCGACAGCCAAGAAGGCCAAAGCGCATCAAACCGCTTAAACGGTTCTAATCAATTCGTCGAAGTAGCACCGCCAAGTTGTGGCACCTGCTGTGTCACCTGCGCTTCGGTTCTGGCAGCGCCTTTAAGCTCTTTCTTGCCGCCTCTAAGCGCCGTCGCAATCGCCTTGTGCCTTTTCACCATTTCTTCAAGCTCTTCTTCAAGCAGCTCCTGTAATTTTTCAGCATCAATGTTCAACATCCTTGCTATAATCGGCACAACGTCTTTTTTGTACTCGCTTATTACGTGCTCATATTCTTCCTCTTTTGAAGTGTAAAGCGCTTCTATGTGTTTGGTTGCCCTTTCCTTGTGCTCATTAGAAAGCTGTACATAAGTTACTCCAAGCCCTATTTCTTTTGCCTTTGCAATAACAGCGCCGTTAAGCCCTTTCTTGTATTGTTCAATTGCCGCCTTAGAGCCTTCCGCAAGCCCGGCTTCGCCTCTGAAGTTACCAAGGCCGTGAACTTCTGCGTTGTAGTCGAGCACCATTGCGTTGACTTTGCTGATCTCTTCCTGTGTTGACGCAGCGCTAATGTGTTCTATTGCTTTCATTATGGTCTTGTATCTCCTCTGCATTATCTTTTCAATGGTTTCGCCTGCGATTATTCCTGCGGTTAAATTAGGCACCAGTTCATGCTTTACTGCTTTCTTAGCGCCTACATTGCCATTTCTAGACTTTGATGGGTTCGGGTTCTCCTGCTCTGCCGCCTGTTGTGCAGACACGCTGTTCTGCTGCCCATCAACGGTTTTCACAGAATTGATTTTGTCCTCTAGCGCCTTTTCTAGAGCCTTTACCTCGTTGCTTATTCCCGCAGTGTCTGGTTTCTTGCCAACTCCATGGAATTCTTTGTAAATGCTTCCTATTACTGTTGCTGCAATAAGATATGCTTCAGCCTGCTGAGCTGTGTATCTTAGGTCGAGCAGGTCTTTGGCGCTTTTGTCAGCGCTTTGAACATATCCTATAGCTGTCTTTATAAGCTTATCGTACTGCTCATTTACAGATTTGCCCCCCCAATTGGTGTTGAGTTCGTGCAGAGCCCTGGCCAGATAACCTTCTAAGCCTGACTCGCCGCCGCCTGCATGCTTGTGCTTGCTTTCGAACTGCTCTGCTTCGTGCTCTATGTCTTTTGCTCTCTCTTCCAATGCTTTTTCTGCTTCTTGTAGCTGCTTAAGCTTGCCTTCTGTGTCTAGTTTGCTAAATCCCTGATTTAGTTCTGAAGCGGTGCGCTCGAGAAGCCTTCTCATGCCGTCGAAATCATTAGGCGCAAGCTTCTTTGCTTCTTTAAGTTTTGGCTCTAGTAAAGCATATGCCTGTTTTTTAGCTTCACTCTCGTAATCTACATTAAGTTCATTAACCTCGCTTCGAAAATCGCTAAGAAGTTTCATAATCTGCTGCTTTCCCGAGTTTCCTTTGCTGTTTAAATATTTTGACAGATCTGCTTCTGTAGAGTCGGCGTCATTCTTTATTTCACCTATTAATTCAATTAAACCTTTGTACTTTTCTAAGAACTCCTTGACTTCAGGTATGAAGCTCCTTCCTTGGCTTAAATTCACTGCATCTTTTGACTCGATTTCAAACCTGATTTTTGCCATTTTATCACAATATATTATGCGAACTCCCCATTTATATTAATTGCCTTTTCGGCGCAATGGCTTTGGCAAAACAAACATTTTGCAAGGCTGTAGGCGCTCGCTTTCGTAATTGTAAAACATCGAATCTGGCTTATGCTTTGCTTAAAGCCACTCTCTAGGCATAGCATTTAAACCAAAAGCATAAATGCACGCATTGGGTGATGGAGGCACAGGGAATCGGACCCAGACCTTCACCGTGTAAGGGTGACGTCCTACCATTAGACTATGCCTCCTACTATTTTTCGTGTTCTTTGCAGAACTTCTCTATTTTATCAAGAGCGCTGTTTAAAATATCCTTTTGCGGAAGCGCTATTATCCTTATGTGCCCTGGTTCTCCGAATCCCGAGCCCCTGCTGAGCATTACCTGCTTTTCCTTTAGCAGCGCAGCTACAAACTCCCTGTCGTCTTTTAGATCCAGAAGTTCCATGTTAAGCTTAGGGAACACGTAGAACGCGGCGCGGGGCTCTACCGTGCGCATGTACTTGCTCTCGTTAACGCGCTTCGTTATTAGCCTTGCCCTTTCCTCTATTGACTTTACCAGCTTTCTAAGCTCTGCTTTGTGGGTTCGCTCCTGCTTCAGCGCTGCTGCGAATGCGTACTGCGCTGGCGTATTCGCCGAGAGCCTTGCCCGCGCATAGTCTGCAAGCTTGGCCTTCAGCTCTTCAGAGCGCCTATCGTGCTCTGGAATGAGCAAGTAGCCTATCCTGAAGCCGGTAGCATCATAAGTCTTTGACATGCCGTTCAGTATTGCGTAAGGCACGCCCCTTGCGACCTGCGCTACGCTGGTAAAACTGCCGCTTCCAAATATTATCTCGTCGTATATTTCGTCGCTCACAAGCAGCATGCTATGCTCATTTGCCAGCTTTACAACGTCTTCAAGCACGCCTCTCTTTAGTATGGTCCCTGTTGGGTTGTTTGGATTCGTAATAAGCACATACTTTGGCTTTTTGCCGCTTCTTCTTATTGCCTTGTCTAGCGTATCTGGGTCTATATTCCAATCCATGCTTTCATAATAGCGTTCGTATATTGGTTTGCCTTCGCTGTTCAGCAAGAATATTGGGTATAGAGGGTAATACGGCTTGAACAGAACAGCCGCGTCGCCTGGGTTTATTATAGACTCATTCAGAAAATCAAGGGCTTCGCTTACGCCTTGGGTTATCAGCACGTCTTCGTAGCCTGCGCTTATGCCGTATTTGCTATTGTACCTATGCGCTATTGCTTCCCTTAGTTCCTTCACGCCTTCTGGAGCAGCGTATGCCGTTTTTCCTGCGCTGAGCGCAGCCTTGTACCCATTTATTATATGCCTTGGAGTTGGGAAAAACGCAGTAAGGTCGCCAGCGTTAAGGTATATGACCTTTTTGCCGCTAGCCTCGAGCTTTGCCGCTACTGCCTCTTCCTCGAGCAGCGAATTTAGCACGTGCTTGCTCCTGTTAGATAAAAATTCCATTTCACACACGCTTTTCAAGCATGCCCTTCACATGCTTGAGCGACACAAACATGTCTCTTTCCATCTCCTCTATTCTCATCTCTATGTACTTTTCGTTTGACTTTATGCTTGGTATTATTACTTGCTCTATCTCATTTATCTGCCTTTTTGTCTTTTCTATTTCAAGCACTACCTTCTTAAGCCCATGCTCAACCTCAGCAACGTCAATCAGCGCTTGCAGCGCAGCTATGAAGGCCTCGTTAAGCTCGTCTACGGCAAGGCTAGCGCCGAAAGGCGCGTCAGCGTTAGCTTGGCGTTGCGCGCTTATCTCTGGTATGCGCACGCCCATTACATTCTTTATTTCTATTTCAACAGGATTTGCCTCTTTCATGTAATATGCCATCTGGTCCAACTCGAAGTTGCCTATATACGCATTTGCTATTATTGCCTTTTTGTACCCTTGCTGTAGTGCCTCAGCGAGATGGCGCCTCCTCTTTCGCGGCTCTGCAAGCAGCCTGAGGAATTCGTTAACTAGCGCCTGCCTCTTGCGCAGAAGTATCTCATGCCCTTTCTCAGCTATTGCAAGGCGCTTCTTTAGCGCTATAAGATTGCTTCTTGTTGGATTAAGCACCATTGCCTGCATTCAATCGCCTAACCGCCTAAATTTAAACGCCATTGCGCCACAGCGCTACTTGGTTGCCTCTCTGCCTTCTTGTTGCTTTGCCTTTGGCTTGTAGTACTTGCTTATGAATTCTTTCTTTATCCTTGTAAGGTCTGATTCAGGCAGAGAGCTTAGAAGCTCCCAACCAATATCGAGCGTTTGCTCAATGCTCCTGCGCTCGTCTATTCTTTGGCTTATAAACCTTTTTTCAAACTCGTCGCCGAAGTTCAGGTACAGCTTTTCGCCTTCACTCAGGGCTTCTCTACCTATTATGGCGCTTATGCTCCTTACCTCTTTGGCGCGCGCGTAAGCACCGTAAAGCTGGTCAGCAACGCCTTTGTGGTCTTCCCTTGTTTTGCCTTCTCCTATGCCGTTGTTCATAAGCCTGGAAAGCGAGCCCAGCGGCTGTATTGGCGGGTATATGCCCTTATTGGAAAGCTCCCTGTCGAGGAATATCTGCCCTTCTGTTATGTAGCCAGTAAGGTCTGGTATTGGATGCGTTACGTCGTCTCCAGGCATCGTAACAACATTAAGCTGCGTTATGCTTCCTTTCTTGCCTTTTATCACGCCTGCGCGTTCGTATATGCTTGCAAGGTCTGTGTACATGTAGCCTGGGTAGCCGCGCCTGCCAGGCACTTCTTCCCTTGCGCTTGCTATCTCCCTAAGCGCCTCAGCATACTGAGTCATGTCATTGATTATTACAAGCACATGCATGCCTTTCTCGAAAGCAAGGTATTCTGCTTCTGTAAGCGCGATCCTTGGGGTTAGAATGCGCTCTATGCTTGGGTCGCTTGCCATGTTTAGAAACATTATTGTGCGCTTCATTGCTCCCGTTTTTACAAGTTCGCTCATAAAGTACTCTGCGTCGTCGTAGGTTATGCCTATTCCTGCGAATATAACTGTGAAGTCGCTGGTTCCGTGCACTGCTGCCTGCCTTGTTATCTGCGCTGCAAGCGCGTTGTGCGCAAGGCCGCTGCCTGAGAACAGCGGCAGCTTCTGGCCGCGGAGCAGCGTGTTTAGGCCGTCTATTGCTGATATGCCTGTCTCTATTGCCTCGCTGGGCCATCCTCTGGCGTTCGGGTTTATCGGCGCGCCGTTTATATCTCTTTTTTCTTCGAAGATGACCTTTTCTCCGGCCTTGATCGGCATTCCCCGGCCATTAAATACCTTGCCGAGCAGGTCTTCGCCCACGCCGGTTTTGTACGTTGAGCCAGTAAATGTAACAGTTGTTTTGTCTATGCTTATTCCTGAAGTTTCCCCGAACACCTGAACTATCGCATAAGAATCTGCTGTGTCAAGCACCTGGCCAAGCCTTTCTTCGCCGTCCTGAAGCTTTATCCGCACTATCTCGTTGTAGCCTGCGCTGCTTACTCGGCCTACAACCAGCAATGGCCCGTATGCTTTTTCTATTGTATTGTACGTTATTTCAAAGTTCGTGCAATCAAGCCCCAGTTCGATCTGACTCAATACCCTGTTGCTGTGCCCTTAGCGCAAGCTCCTCTCTCTCATGCTCTGCAAGCAGCGCTGCAAAGTCTTCTTCTATGTGCTTGCTAATTGACTCTGCCTCTTTGTCAAAATCCTTTTCTGGAATCTCCTTGATCCTTGAAAGCTCTTGCCTTGACCTCATGCCATAGATCATGCGCGCAACCACGCCTTTTTCTGCTGCTTCAATGGCCCTTTTGGCAAAGTCCAGAATGCATGAAAGCATCATGTCTTGCTTTGCAAGGCTTGTAAACGCATCGTTGTCATCAAAAGCGCTCTGTCTCAGGTAGTCTTCCCTTAGCATTCTGCCTATTTCAAGCATAACTCTCTGCTGGTTAGGCAGCGCCTCTTCGCCAACTAGCTGCACTATGTCGCGCAGTTCTGCCTCTTTCTGGAGCATCTCAAGCGCCATCTTTCTGCTTTTAAGCCAAGTATCGCCTAACCTTGCCGTGTACCATGGCGCAAGCGCGTCAATATAAAGGGAATAGCTGTTCAGCCAGTTTATCGCAGGGAAATGCCTTGCGCTTGCCAACGAGGCGTCAAGGGCCCAGAATGTCTTTGCTATCTTCAGAGTGCCCTGCGTGACAGGTTCTGTGAAGTCGCCTCCAGGCGGAGAAACGGCGCCTATTATGGTTATTGAGCCTGTCTTGTGCGAAAGCGTCTCAACCCTGCCTGCCCTTTCATAAAACTCTGCAAGCATTTTTGGCAGGTAAGCAGGATAGCCCTCTTCGCCTGGCATTTCCTCTAGCCTAGTTGATATTTCACGCATTGCCTCTGCCCATCTTGAAGTAGAGTCGGCCATTACTGCTGTGTCGTAGCCCATGTCTCTGAAATACTCTGCTATTGCAACAGACGTGTATATGCTAGCTTCCCTTGCAGCGACAGGCATATTGCTCGTGTTTGCTATAAGCACAGTTCTGTTCATGAGCGGGTCGCCGCTCTTAGGGTCTTTCAACCGCGGAAACTCGTTAAGCACTTCTGCCATTTCGTTTCCTCTTTCGCCTGTGCCGCAGTATATTATTATGTCTGCGTCGCTCCACTTGGCAAGCTGGTGCTCAATTACTGTTTTTCCAGAGCCGAACGGCCCTGGCACAGCGGCTGTGCCGCCTTTTGCTACTGGAAAGAAGGTGTCTATTACACGCTGTCCTGTGACGAGCGGCTCTTTGACAGGGAGCCTTCTAAGGATCTTTGCCCTTTTCCTTACAGGCCTTAGCTGCGCCATGCTTATCTCTGTGGTTTTGCCTCCTTTCTCTAATGTTGCAACGGCCTGCTCCACAGTGAAGTCGCCTTCCTTTATTTCTTTTATGGTTCCGCCTGCGCCTGCGGGCACCATTATATAGTGCCTTACCAGATCTGTTTCGTCTACATAGCCTATTATCTGGCCTTCTTCAACACGCGAGCCCTTCTTTGCGCGCTTTTCAGGCACAAAATGCCAGCGCGCCTTTCTGTCGATCCTCTGTGCTTTGACGCCCCTGCTTATAAAAGCGCCTGTTTTCTTCTGAATGAGCTCAAGCGGGCGCTGCAAGCCGTCGAATATCTTGCCTATGATTCCAGGTCCCAATTCCACAGTTAATGGCATGCCTGTTGACCTTACAGGCTCTCCAGGCCTTATGCCAGAGGTGTCTTCATAAACTTGTATTACTGCCCTATCTCCGCGCAGCTGTATTATCTCGCCTATTATGCCCTGGTTGCCTACCTCGACCACATCGTACATGCTGCTTCCGAGCATGCCTTTTGCAATCGCAAGCGGGCCTGTTATTCTCTCTATAGAACCCAAAGAGTCACCCGCGCTCAAGGTCTATGCCTATTGCCCTTATTATGAGCCCTCTCAGCTCGTCCTCAGCAACAGGCTCGCCGTAATCTGGAAGTGCCACAACGATAGGCATTGCGCTTATTTCTAGCTTTCTCAGCAGGCTTGGCTCTATGTCCTTTAGAAGGCCAGATCCTATGCCTATTATGCCTATGTCTTGCCTGTTAAGCAGCTCCTTTACTGAGTTTTGCGCCTGCTCTGCAGTAGTGGCCAAATACGTATCGTCAACTCCAGCGAGCTCGAAGCCCGTACAGAGGAGCTCATTGCCTATTATTGCTATTTTGTAAGGCGTCAAACCACCAGCATGCTTAGTTCAGGCTCGCCAAGCCCGTATTGCTTGCTTTTTATCAGAACCCTAAGATTTATTATCTCAAGCTCTTTAACGTAGGCGTAAGCCAGCAAAGCAGAAAACGACAGCACCTCAGCGAGCGAAGCCTTGCTTTTCTCAAGCATGTGCTTGCGCATCCCAAGCTCAAGTTGCGTCAAAGATCTGGTTCTTTCATAGGCTTCAGCTATGCTTCCGAGCCCAAGCCTATTAAGCGCAGCAGCAAGCTCGTCAACATTATTTGATTTTGCATATGCATCTGCAAAAGCATCTGCTCCTATGCTGCCGCCTTTCAAAAGCCTTTTGGCTAAGCTTCCAAAAGACGCTCCTGCTGCCTTTGCCCTTACAAGCGTAATTGCGTTCTGTATGTCTATTGTCATTCTCGCCATTCTTGCGGCCTTGCCGTCTTTTGCGAAAAGCGCCCTTGCAGCCGCGCCTACAAGCTCATAAGCGCCCATGTCTATCGCATCTATTGCTGCAAACGCACTCATGCCTGTTTCGTATGCCTGTGCAGCCTTTGTTATTGGTAACCTGTACACCGCAGGCGCCTTAGCCGAAAGAAAACCCAGCAGGCTTCTAACATCTTCCTTTTCAAGAGATTCTTTTATTATTGCTGCGTTGAAAGGGCCCCTGTCAACTATATAGTTTGCTACTGCGCCGTAAGGCATGCCCCTTGCTTTTGCTTCTATCGCAAGCTTTATGTTTGCGAAATCCCATTTTGACAAAAGCGAGCGCATAATGCTCCTGTGCTTGTCTGGCGTTATTCTTACGAGTTTTTCAAGGCTCTTAGAAAGGTTTCTGCTTATTGCGAAATCAAGCAGCGAATCCTTTATGCCGAGGCCGCCAAAGGCCACAAGGTCTTGCTTGTATGCGGTGTCGTATAATATGGAAATGAGCTCCTCTGAATTTTTTGCTTTCCTGAGCTTCTGCATAGTGGATTCATTCAGCAGCATAGACTCCATTGCCTTTATCCTTGCATTGGCGTAGCCGTACTCTTTTGGCTTCACAGAAGCACCTTTTTCTTAAGCTCTTTGGCAGCGAGGCTTTCTGCAATGTCTCTGCCTGATTCTGCAATCGCAGCTATGCTTACGCGCATGCTTATGCGGCTATCGCTCGATTGCAGCAAGAGCCCATGTTCTGTCTCGCCTTTCAATGCAATGCCATTCTGCTTTACAATTCCTGAATAGGCCTTTTCTGCAAACGCCACTACAGAGCCTTTTTGGACAGCGCGTGCGAAATGCTTGATCGCGCTTTCCACTATTTGCTCCTTGTGTTTCTGTAGTTCAGCAGCAAGCAGCGCAAGTATATGTTTTGTTGCGCGCTCAACCGCGCTGTCGAAGGCGCTGCTTATTAGCGAGTGCTCTTCGGCTGCTATGCCCTGTTCAAGCAGCTGCTTTCGCATTGCTGCTTCTTTTCTTGCGTTTTCCTCTATTTCCTTTGCCTTTGCCTTGGCGCCTTCCCTGGCGCTCTCCTTTATCCTCTTTGCCTCAGCGTTTGCAGATTCTATTATCGCCATTGCCTGCTTTTCGTAGTCTGTACTTATCTTTTCTATTATGTCCTTTACAGGCATTTTGTTCGCCGCGATTTTGCTATATCAGCCCAGCAGACAGCATTATAAGTATTGCTACCACGAAGCCGAAGATTACAAGCGTTTCAGGTATGACCAGAAACAGCAGCACCTGGCCTGCAGTGTCTGGCTTTTCAGCAAGCAGGCCCATTCCGGCAGAGCCTATGCCAGACTGCGCTATGCCTGTTCCTACGGCACCGCCCAATATTGCCAAACCTGCTCCGATAGCAGCTATTGCAGCTTCAGTGCTTATCATATTATCACTTTATCTATTCTTTTGTAAGCAGCCTTTTATATGCAAACGGCATGAACTTTATGCCACCTCCGTAGTAAAATTTTGTGAAGAACTCAACGATGTTGAGCCTTACGCCTTGCACTATGCCTTCGAATATTGACACAATCATGTTGAGCGTATGCAGCGCAAGAAACACAAGTATGAGCAGTATAAACACAGGAATGCCGTGAGCAAGCGTAGGCGTAAAAGCCGAATTTATCAAGAATGCAATCATTACGCTTGTAAGCCCAAAGCCGAATATTCTTGCGTAGCTTAGTGTGTGCGTTATAAGCGACATTGCCTCTGCGCCTTCGCTCCCTCCCAAAACCGCAGCGGCTATGATCGAAGCCAATGCGCCAAGGCCAAAAGCCAGGGCAAGTCTGCTCATTATTCCGAAGAACGCGCCTGCAACAAAGAGCGCGCCAAGAACCACTGTGGCTATGCCAGCAAGCTTGCTGTATGCTTTGCGCATTTCCCTTCGCCTGTACCTATTCACAAATCCGAAGGCAAGCCCTATTACTACCTGCGCAATGCCCATTACTATGCTTACAGCAAGCAGCGCAGTAATGCTCTTCAGCCAGTCTATGCCTGCGAAAGGCATGAAGTACTGGTCAAGCCTAAGCCCGAAGTATTGGTTTGTTATTATTCCAAAAATTGCAGCAGGCACTGCGCCGAGCTGCCAAACCTTCGCTGCGTTGTGCGCAAGCCCGTTCGGGTTTGTTATCTTTGCAATCCAAGTCGCAAGCAATAGCGAGAGCAGTGCGTAGCCTACATCGCTCACCATGAAGCCGTAGAATATCAAGAAAGAGCCTATGAAGAACCACGTAGGGTCTATCTCGTCGCTCCTAGGCAATGAGAAAAACTCCATGCCAAAATCGAAAGGCTTGAGGAGCCTTGGCCTGTTTAGCAAGGTCGGCGCAAGCTCGTCGCTCTTTAGATTTTCGATGTAAGCCCTGCCTTTTGCAGCATCAAGCACTGCGTTTTCAAACAGTGCAAACTGCCTGCTAGGGACCCAGCCTTCCAATACAGCCGTTCTTTCTGTCTTCTTGAACATGGCGCTGGCGTTTGCCCTGTCAAGCTCTATGCGCAGCATCTCAACCATCGCAGCAATTCTCGTGTATGAGCTAGAGCCTTCTCTGGCAAGCCTTCTCTCTGCTGAATTTATGCGGGCCTTGCATGAATTTATGCGCTTTTCAAGCGCCTTTGCTAGCTTGCTAGTATTTCCGCCGCGAACATACTCTGCCTTAATTTCTATACGCTCTGGCATTGGCTTCTGCGACATGTAAGCAGAATGTATTGCCGGCTCTTTGTCAGGTTCGAAAGCAACAAGCAAGAAGGAGCCAGAGCCGTATGCGCAGAGCTTTGCTGCAACGCCTTTTTCTAGCTTTAGCGCTTCATTCATTGCGCTTATTTGCTTCGTGCTGCCAAAATAAGCCTCGAACCTAACCGCAGCGGATTCTAGCGCCTTGGGGCTCACGCCTGCAAGCCGGAGAAGCTCAGCCACGCGCCTCGCATACTCTAGCTTTGCAAGTGTTTCTTTAAGCGACTTCAGCTCCTCTGCAATTGCGTATATGCTTTTGACGTGCCTGTCTCGTGGCGCCAAGAGAAGCTTCTTTAGCGGCATGTGCTTGATGCGCACGCCTCTTTCTTGCCTAGGAATTAGCGCAAGGGCACCTTCAAGCTTTATCAGTGCGTCGTAAATCTGCTGGTGGTACTGCAAAGGCGAGTCTTCGACAAGGTTTAGGCTGCTCTTCCTGAAGTCTATTATTCCAATCCTGTGCAAAGCCCTTATTACGTCTTGCTTGCTCTGCTCAAGGAAGACCGCCCTTACCTTTGTCATAGGCTCTGTTCGCAACATAAGCATCAATCAGAAAGAATCTTTTCTGAAACCTCTTTTGCTATATGCAGCATGGCGCTTTTAGAGAGCTTTGCCTTGCTAATCTTCTTTGCTTTCTTCTTTGCAATCTCAATGCGCCTAGCCCGCTCCTTTGCCATTTCTTCTTCAATCGCCTTGAGCATGCTTGATGCCTTGGCCTGCGCTTCGGCAACAGCGCTTCCAAGAATATTGGCAGCTTCCTTCTGAGCCTCTGCTATTATTTCAGACTTCCTTGCATTTGCATTCTGCACGCGCTTTTTGCCAAGCTCTTCGGCGCGCTTTATTTCGTCTATGCGGTCCAATCCACCACGAGTATATTTACGTGTCTGCCTTTTAAATATTTTGGAAAAGTGTGAAAAAGCGCCTTTACCTTGTTGCCCGTGCATAATGCTAAATTTGCCTTTTTGCGTTTAAATGCCGCGCGCGCCTTTGCAATATCGTGCTATGCACTTACTCATCGCGCAACAGTGCTGCTGGGGCAAATGTCGTTGAGTATGCATCTGTTGCATTCTTTTCTTAAAGCCTTGCAGGTGTCTCGCCCAAGCGCTATGAGCGCGTTAGAGGCAGTGCCCCAATCCTTCTTGTCAAACCTTCTCATCAAGTCCTTCTCTATTTCTTCAGGCTTCCTGCTATGCGTAAGGCCAAGCCTGTATGAAACTGTTTTGACGTGCGTATCAACTGCTATGCCTTCGTTTATTCCATATGCTTCGTTAAGTATCACATTCGCAACCTTCCTGCCAACGCCCTGCAGCTGCATAAGTTCCTTAAGGGTCCTTGGCACCTTGCCGTTGTAGGCAGTGCAGATTTGCCGTGCGGCTTCTTTCAGGTGCCTTGCCTTTGTCTTGTAATAATTTATTCCCTTAAGGTATTTTTCAAGTTCTTCTACGCTTGCGTTTGCATAATCATCAAAAGAACGGAAGCGACTGAAGAGCGCCTTTGTTGCCCTATTTGTTTGCTTGTCTGTGCACTGTGGCGAAAGCAGTGCTGCAACAAACAGCTCTGTTGTGTTTTTATGCTTTAGCTGTGTATGCAGCTCATCAGCGTACTTTTGCCTTAGCCTTGCGAGCACAACATTCGCGTAGTTTTCTGCTTGCATATGCTTAATATTTCCCTGATTTATTATTTAATATAATATAACAGCATATAATGGCACGGAGTGGTTTTTTGACTAGGCAACCAGCAGTTGCAGGCGCGTTCTATCCCAGCTCAAAAACCGAATTGAGCAGGATGCTTGACCTTCTTTTCAAGAGCGTTGACAAGAGCAAGATCGACACTGCAGAAATTAAAAAAGCGTCAGGTTTTGTTGCGCCCCATGCAGGATACGAATATTCTGGCCATGTCGCCGCATACACCTATTCTGCACTTCTTGAATACGCAGCAGATAAACATGTAGACACTTTCGTAATAGTGGGTCCAAATCACATGGGCTATGCAGATTTTGTTACAGTGTCGCTCGAGGA
>JAVZPT010000011.1:0-12830 GCA_038881455.1 Candidatus Micrarchaeaceae archaeon
TGTACGGCGGGAGCTATAGTGGTTTGGATAATGAAGGTCCTTCAGCAAATGCGTTTGAATTGGGTAGTGGAACCACTTGCATAGGCTCCGAGATGACATGCACAGGTGGATACTTCAACGGTTCGATAGCAGACGTCCAAATCTACAACACCTCTCTTTCTCAGTCAGAGATGCATGCGCTCTACCTCGAGGGCATAGGCGGCGCGCCCATAGACCTGCAGAACCTTGTTGCCTGGTACCCACTGAATGGCAACGCCAATGATTATTCTGGCAACGGCAACAACGGCGTGCCGAACGGCGTTACCTATACAAGCAGCTGGTATAGCGGCTACACACCCACGTGAAGTCTAAGCGCGGCGACTTAGGAACAACTTCTAGATCCACGCACGCTTCATGCTCTAATTTTATTTTTTTCACTTTATTTCTTCTGTATTTTTCATTCCTGATATTTTCTTCAAGGCCAAGTACGTGGCCATTGCTGTGTTGTATATGTCTCTGGTTCTTCCTCTGGAGAAAGTCCAAACGTCCTTTATGCCGCTAAGCTCCAGAACAGCTTTGGCTATTGGACCTGCAACAATGCCAACTCCTCTTGGCGCTGGCTTGAAAAGAACCTCTGCGCTACCGCAACGCGCTGATGACATCACGGGCAGGCTGTGAGGCAAACCGCAAGTGCATTCCCAAGAGCCACAGCCAAACTTTACCGAGACAATGTGCATCTTTGCATTCTTTATCGCAGAATCGATCGTAGGCATTACCTCTGTGCCCTTGCCCACGCCAACGCCTACGTGCCCGTTCTTGTCTCCAACAGCTACTGTTACCCTATACTTCTGCTTCCTTGTGTCTTTAGTCATGCGCTGCACGCTTGCAGTTTCAAGCACTTTGCTTTCAAGGTTTGGCAGCAGCGCCTCTATTATCTCTACCTCTTTTATCGGCTTGCCCATCTTGAAAATCTGCTCTATGCTTGTTATAGTGCCCTGCTTCACCTCATTGCCAAGCTTCGTCTTGGGATTCCAGGCTTCTATGCTGAACACGCGCTTCTCAACCTGGTTTCTTCCGTTGCCCTGCCTTCTATTAAACGCCATCTTATCACATGACCTTTATTTTTTCATATATGCTTTTGAACAGTTCGCTTAGCTGTTCTGCCTTGACCCCTGATTTTCCGTAAGCGCCGAATTGGTTTGCGCCATGTTTGCCAGATGCCGCATAAGCCGCTATTGCAGAGCCATCATAAACGCTCTGACCTATTTCAAATTTGCCCCTGAGCCTCTTGCCTGCATCTGCAAAGCCTTTTGCAAAGACGAAAGGCACAGAACCCTTGGTGTTTGACCTAAGCCCTATGTCCAGTATGCATTCGCCGTTTTGCTTAAATTTCTTAGCAAGCAGCATGCCTGTCAGATATGCTGTTGGCCTGTTAGACCTGCTTGGCCAGCCAAGCTTCTCGAGCTCATTCGATTCTGCGCTTGCAACCACTCTGTCGCCTTCTGGCCTGTACTCTATTATCTGGCCGATTATGCGCCTGTTAGTAGACCTGACGACTAGCCTGTACATGCCGCTCTTTACCAGCGCGAGCCTCTTTGCATAATTGGTCTTGCCTTCGCGCCTTCTTCTAAATGCAAGTTTCTTCGTTTGTCTTGCCAATAAATCATCTGCTTGCTGCGTGCTTATCGTACGCTTTCCTTATGCGCTCCTCTATTTGCTTAAGTTCATCGTCGCTTACTTTTATGCCTTCGTCGCTCAAGTGCAGGAGCAGCGAGCGCTTGTCAGGGAAGGAGTTGCCTTTGGCCAATAGGTAAAAATGCCTGAAAGTCTTGCTGTCTATTTTGTTGATTTGCCTTAGCTGTTGCAGCAGTTTCCTCTGCGCCCTTATCTTTCGCTCCCATGTCATTCCTGTGCGCGCCTTCGCAGTGCCGCTACGCCTGCCAGGGCCGCGCCGCCTTCCCTTCTCTCGCTTTATCTTTAGCAGCTTGCCATGCATGCTTTTGTTGTGCTTTTTCGGCACAGCGTATATGCTGCCTTGCTTTATTAGGTTCCTTACGTCGTCCCTCGTCAAAGCCTTGCTTGCATCTGGCAGCGAGCTTGTCTTTATTCTTATTGCAGACTCGCCTCTGCCCAAAATCTCTGCTGCTGCACGCTTTGCAAACTTTATTGTCATTCAGGCACCCGCACAAGCCTTATGCCATGCTCGCTCGCAAGCTTTGCCAAAGCAAGCTTCTTCCTGCGCGAGAGCGCGTGGAAGAGCTTAGCCTCTGCATCGTTTCTGTGCTCCAGCGCCAGCATTTCTTTTTCGTTGTGCACGAGGAATTCAAGCATGCCCCTTCTGTTCCTGAATCTCGCTTCTGCGCTGTTCTTGTAGCCTATGCTTGGCTTGTTTCCATGGAATTTCTTACTTATCCTTAGCTTGTTGTCTATGCCCCTTTGCCTGCGCCATCTGTCAAGCACCCTTTTCCTGTTCTTTGCGCCAAAGTTCGGCACTGCAAAGTGGGGCTTTTCCTTCTTCTTTATCTTCCTTGGCTTTGCTTCGCTTGCCTGCATGCTACTCCTCCCTAACCAAGTATATGCCGTCTTGGAATATGCGCTCATCTTTGTCCTTAAGGAACGAAAGCGCAAACAGGTTCGAAACCGTCTGGTTCACATCATAAGGGTCTACGCCCTTTACAAAAACGTCCTGGCCCTTTATCTCGACCTTCGTATCGCCTATTATCTTGGCTTTTCTTGGAAGGCGCTCGCCGAATACGTTCTTTGCATAAAGCACGCCATCTTTTATCTCAAAGCTTATCGGGAAATGCGCGAAGACCACGCGCATGCGCCTCGTTATGCCTTCTTGGACGCCCTTTACCGCGCGCTTTATCTCGCTCGCGAGCGCGTGCTGAGCAAGCACAGCCTTCTTTTCAAGCCTTTTGTTTTGTGTTGTTTCTATAACCAACTTGCTGCCTTCGAGCTTTGCGTTTAGCAGTTTGCTGTTAAGCCTCTTTGTTGTAGAGCCAAGCTTGCCTGTTATCTTTATGCTTCTGGCTTCTTGGTTTATCTCTATGCTTATGCCGCTTGGTATCTCTATTGTTTCAAGCATAAACGCACCTGTTAGTAAACAAACGCAAGGAGCCTGCCGCCAACATGCTGTTCCTTGGCCTGCCTGTTGCTCATGACGCCTTTGGGCGTTGACACTATTATTATGCCGAAGTTCTTGCTTGGTATGTACCTTGCCTCATACTTCTGGTATTCGTCAATGCCTACTGCATGCCTTGGCTTTATTGCGCCTATGTCGTTTATTTTTCTTGCGAGCGTTACCTCGATTACGTTGAACTTTCCAGACTTGCGCTCTTCAGCAGAAACTACGTAATTATACTGTTTCAGCGTCTCAACAACCGACTTTATAAGCTTCGTAGAAGGAAGGGTGCAAGAGCCTTTGCCTATGCGCTCGTACACCTTTATTTTGTTAAGTGAGTCAGCTAGCAAATCAGCCATTTTGTCACCATAGTTTCTCGAATCCAATCTCGTTTGCATGCTCTCTGAAGCAGCGCCTGCATACGTAGATCTTGTAAAGCCGGATCAGGCCTCTGGGCGTGCCGCATATCCTGCACTTCCTTGTGCCTTTGCCTTCGTATTTGTCAGCAAGATCTATTTTCATGCTTCTTCCTCAGCAAACTTTACCTTGTAATTTCGCAAAACGTAATCTGCAAGTTCATCTGCGCTTATCTGCTTGTGGCTTTTCTTTGCCTTGCTGCGTAGCCTGCGCCTGCGCTCTATGCGCATGCCCTTTCTTGCAAAGGTTGCGTTTACGTTGAGCCCAAGCATGCCTATTTTAGGGTCGTATTTAATGCCGTTAAAGTATATATATTCTTCTACTCCGAAATTCAGGGAGTTGCCTGCAATGCTGCTCCTCTTTATAACATTGTCCTTTGCGTCTAACGCCCTTTTGAGCAGGTCGCTTGCCTTTGTGCCGCGCAGCGTTACAAACGCACCTATTGTCTGGCCTTTCCTTATGTTGAACTCTGGCTTGCGTACCTTGGCTTTTGCAGGCACAGGCTCGCTTCCTGATATGCGCTTCAAAATTTCTTTTGCGTCTTCGTATTTGTCCTCTGAGCCGCCTATTCCTGTCGAGAGCGTTACCTTCTCAAGGAATATGCTTCGCATTGCGCCGACTGCCTTTTGCCTGTTCTCACTGCTTTGCATCTGAAGCACCAGTTACTATTATATTGTCGAGCAGCGTTTGAACCGAGCCAGAAGCAGTCTCAACAGTAGCAAGGGCACGGCTAAGCGCATTGCCTTTTGCAATCGACTTTATAGTGCCCTTCTCCCCCGTGTGCCTGCCGTTGTAAATTATGCAGCCTGCGCCAGGCTCGAGCTTAAGCACATGCTCTATCTTGTTTTTGTTGAGCAGCACAGAATCGTTCGTGCTTACTTCTATGCCCTGTGGAATGCGCAATGAAGTCCCATCGTGGAGCCTGACCATGTGCGTGTTGGCCTTTGCAACATACTTGCCTATTACTTTTGCTATGCGCTTGGCGCCAGGGCCTACTTTCTCAGCGCTTACCGCGCCTTGCCTGCTTATTCCTATTTGGAAATATTCCTCAGTTGGTATTATCTTTATTATATCGCCGTAGCCTACTGCCTGCTTTGCATCAGTCACGACTTTGCCGTTGATTTCTATGCTGCCTTGCTTTATGGCCCTAAGCGCCTCCTTAAGCGTGCCTGCGTAGCCTAGCTTGTCCCTTATAAGCGAGGCAAGCGCTATGCTGTTTTCTAGGAAATGCCTACCGGGCCTGGGCTTTATCGCATACTTTGCTGCTTTCCTTGCAATGCCAGCGTAAGCGCCTGCTGCGAGTCTCTTCACATGCCTTCTGTTTCCTTTGCTGCTCATGCCCTCGCCTCTTGCACCTGTGCCTTAGCAGTAGCGTCTGCTTGCTTAGCCACAGGCGCTGCTTCAACTTCCTTGTCCTGTGTCTGCCTTTGCGCAATATACCTGAGCTTCGATGCCCTTCGCTTGTCAGAAAGGTCCATGTCTATTATGTACAGGTTCGAAACGCTTATCGGTATGAACTTCTCCTTGCCCCTTGCATTCTTCTTAGTTATGCCTTCTATCTCTGCCCTGCCTCTCCTGAGTGAAACACTGTGAACCTTGCCTGTTTTGCCTTTCAAAGACCCAGACATTATTTTTACTGTATCTCCTCTGTGCAGCTGCGTGCTCCTCTTACTCAGGCCCAGCTTCTGCATCAGCTCTTTGCTTATGTGCGCATGCACGAAATGCTGCCGAATGTGCAAGTCTGCGTTGAAGCGCGCAAAGCGCTGCTTATTTGGTTTTGAGCTGTGCGTCTGCATCATTGTCACACTATCTTGCTTGCTATGCCTGCAAGCTTTACAAACCTTTCAACTGCCTCTCTAGGTACAGGCCCCTTTATCTCGGTTCCTATAGGCAAAAAGTCATCGCCTACCATTACTCCTGCGTTGTCCTCAAACCTTACGCGCATGCCATTGGCTCTGCGTATCGGGGCTTTCTGCCTTATTATGACTACCTTTACTGGCTTCTTCAAATATGCGCTTGTTCCCTTTATTACACTTGCTATTATAACGTCTCCGACCCCTGCTGCGGCTATGCGTCCGTGCCTGTGCCCGGTGCCGAGCTTCCCTACCATTTTGAATTCTGCCGCGCCGCTGTTGTCAGCGCAGGCGAGCACAGAACCCTGCACGAAGGTTTTGGTTATCTTTGACGAAAGCCCCTTCATAAATGTCATGCCCTTTTGACTATTTCTATTACGGCGAAAGCCTTTGTTTTGCTTAACTTTCTTGATTCTGCTATCTTTACCAGGTCACCCTCCTTAGCAGCGAGACACAGTGGATTGTAAGCAGGTATTCGCGACTTCTTTCTCAAATACCTTTCGTACTTGTGCAGATAAACTGTGTATGGTATCTCCACTATTGCAGTCTTTGCTGCTTTGCTGCTGACAACCCTTCCGCTGACTATTGAGCCATGCGTGCTAAGCGTGCCGTGTATGGGGCACTTTGGATCTTTACAATCGGCAATTGTTTCCGCGTTTGCTTTCATAGGCGTCTCCTTTTGTAAAATTTCAATGCTTTCTCAGTGCGCTCTTCAGGCCTGAAGTTTATTTCTCTGCCTTGCACAAGAAACGACGCACCGCCTGCATAGAAGCGGAACGTTGCACTGGCTTTTATTATTTTCTTTATGCCCTTACTAGTATTTATTATTAACGTATTTTTGGTTTCGTCCACTACTGTTCCTTGCAGTCTTTTCTGTTTCTTGTCAGTGTGCTTTGCAACCCTTACCCTAAGCCCTATAAGCTCTCCAAGTACAATGTTTTTGTTATTGTATTGCATAGTCTACCTTAACGGTTAAAAATTTGTGACATCCTCTCCCAACTGAAGTTTGGGAGCTTCCAGGGCGGCTTGATTTGCTGTCATGGCAATCATGGTTATGGTCTTATGCATCTCCAAAATTTATATGCATTTCTGCGGTTCGCTCTCATCTCTATCTGAAGAATATGGTTTCCTGCTCACTTTTATAAAAGTGAGCGAAGAAACGCTTCAAAACAGGCAGGTGCCAAAATCAAAGAGACATTCTACAGAAAAGAAGCTAGATAAATTTTATGCGCAATATGCTAGTACATTATGCAAAGCAACGAGGAAATGGTTGCAGCGTTGCTAAAGCAAGGCTATGCCAGCGAGCGCATTGCAAAGGCAATGCTTAAGTTCGACAGAAAGTACTTTCTAACAGAAGAGACTCGCGGGAGCGCTTACGAGGACAGGCCACTGCCAATACTGGGCAACCAAACGACCTCGGCGCCAAGCGTGATTGCCTATATGCTTAAAAATCTGGACATACGCTACGGCATGCGCGTCCTTGAGATAGGCACAGGCAGCGGCTATCAGACTGCTCTCGCTTCGGTGCTTGCAGGCGCTCGAGGCAAGGTATTTACAATCGAGCGTTCAAAAGAGCTTTACTATTTTGCAAAGGCAAACCTGAAAAGATATAAGTTAAAAAACATTGTGCAAATACTGGGAAACGGAGCGAAAGGCTACGCAAAGGAAGCTCCGTACGACAGAATAATATACTCTGCAGCAGCAAGAAGCGTTCCAAGAGAAACCCTGCAGCAGCTCAAGAAGGACGGATCGCTAATTGCTCCTGTAGGCAGCTTCACGCAGGAGCTCCTGCTCGTAAGGAAGCATAACGGCGTAGAGTACAAGCAAGACATGGGCCCTGTGATCTTTTCGCGCCTTGAGGAAGAATAAAGCAGCATTTGCAATTTAGCCCTTTACGATCGTGCCATCGTACCTTTTACCTTTTATGGCCTTTTCTATATTTTCTATGCTATCATTTACGAACCTTATTTCTATATCGGACCTCAATGCTATTTTGCACGCGACAATGTCAAATATGAATTTAGATTTTGCTTGGCGTGTATCGTAACGCTGTGCAATCTTGCCGAGCATTTTGTGGCTTAACCGCTCCTGCCTCTTTGCTCCTTGCAGTTCTGGTGGTTTGTCGTAAACATAGGCATCTTTGCTTATGTTTACAAGCAGCTTGCTGCCTGTTATCTCGCATGCAAGCGCAGCATCTGTGTCTGTTGTAATGCCAGGCATCTGGCCGTAAGATACAGCCACGTTAAAAGCGGAAAGCACATCTGGAATTTTCTCTATGCCTTTTGCAATGCCTGCGCTAACCCCGGCGGATTTCAAAGCAACGAGAAGCGCGTATGCATTAAGCTCTGTCGCCTTGATGCCTAGCATGTCGAGCAGGTACTCATTGCCATGCACGCTCCTCATGGCCTCTATGTATGATTTTGCAAGCGTGCCGCCGCCTGCAATGATTGCTGTTTTCCCACCAATATGGCGGATAAGCCTGGCGAACTTAGACAGAAACGGCGCATTCGGCACTGCGCCGTTTGCTATTACGCTGCCGCTAAGAGAAATGACGAGCATTCTATTACCATACGCAATGCGTTAATGTTTTTTGCCTTTGCGCATTTGCCCTTTTCGCGCCTGCATTTTGCACCATTCTGCATGCAGTTATGCACCCAGCACGCATACACTCATGCGTTTGTCGCTCATTTGTCACTCATTTATAGCTCCAAATAGATTCATAAAGTTTATAAAAGCGAGCGCGAACACAGCACCATTTGCATCAATGAACATGCTCGAACGGGAGTGCAAGCAGGGCTACCGAAGGGCATTCGGGAAGTCAAGCCTGTGGAGACAACGCAAGACTTTCTGCAATCGAAGCAGTTGCCTGAGAAGCAGGAACTATATGGGCGGCATCATGACAGCCAATCAAGCCGCCATGGAAGCCTACGAATTCATCCGTAGGAGTATGCCACATGGATTGGCATGCCATGGGTTTGCATTCTATTGCTATCTTGACCAGTCGAAGATGCTCTTCTGGCTCGCCTTGCCCCTGATGCTTATCAGTTCGTCTGCAAACTTTTCAATACGCTCTTGAGCAAAGCCGTGATCGTCGCACATGAACTTTATGATTAGTTCCTTTTTAGGCATGCGCTCGTTTACCATTTTGTGCAGTTCGCTTGCGCTAAACTCCTTTACATCGGGCTCTGTAAAGACGCGCTCAACCTCTATCGGGTCTTCTTGAAACTCAAGGCGCTTTTCATGCAGATATTTCTCAACGTCTTCTAGGCTCTTTGTCTGCTTAACTATTTTCAGTGCAGTCTTTGGGCCTATGCGCTCTATGCCCTCGTTGAAGTCTGTGCCTACGAGCATGCCAAGCCAGATGAGCTGCCTTTGGCTTATGCCGTATGCTTTGAGAAACTTGCTTAGCTCTAGGCGCTCAGGCTCCACGTTTATGTATATGTTCTTTCTTGGCAGCTTGCGCCTCCCCGTTATGGCGAGATTGCGCACAATCATTCTTGAGCCAAAGAGCAGAAGGTCGTAGTCCTGGCTAGCGCTTGCGTATGCAATGCCTTCATTTGTCAATTTTGCTGCTTGCGCCTCGCCCTCGCCAGGCGCCTGAAGCCACGCTATGCCCATGCAGTCGAGCAGCTCCTTTGCGCTTGCAACAATCTCTTTGTTTATCGTGGTGCTTGCCATCGCGTGCTCCCTGGCTTCTTCGAGCATGCCTGCCTTTAGCGCCTTGTTCCATTCCTCGAGCGCTTCCTTGCGCCTGTTCATCCTAGCTTCTATCGTGCGCATCTTTAGCGCCGGCGGGATTCCGTCGAAAACGTACAAAGGCGTTATTCCGTGCTCGACAAAGCTTATTGTTCTGTAGAAAAGGCCAGATAGATGGCTTGTTACCCTGCCTTTGCTATCCTTAAGCGGCGTGCCGTCAGGCTGCCTTATTATCGAAAGGAACTGGTAAATGGTGTTGTATGCGTCGATTGCTATGAGCTTGCCGCTTAGCGAGTCTAGCGTTATGCGTTCCTTCACGCTTGCGACAAGCTGGCCTAGCTCTACAGCCATGCCTATGCCTTCTTCTCCTTCTTTTTAGCAGCATCCCAAAGCGATATCTGCTCTGGCTTTTGCTGCGTTGGCGCTTTTACAGCTTGCGAAGGCTTAAGCAGCTTTATGCCAAGCTCTTTCTCAAGCTTCTTTACGAGCTTGTCGCTTGGCAGGGCCTTCTGCTGCTCTATGCGCAGCAAAGTGCTCGACTTTTCGCTTATCTTCTCAGCAAGCACCTTTATTGGCACACCGAGGCTTTCCCTGGCTTTCCTTATTTCATCGCCGTAGTTGTCTATAAGCTCTTCAGCGATTTCTCCTTGGCTTGCACCAAGCCCATAAGCCGTTGTGTTTGACCTCTGCTCTGCGTTGCTCTGCTCTCCAACAATCCTGCCAGTAGTGCTTTTGCCCTTTGCGCAAACGGCGCATGCAAGCATGCGCGTGCCTTCTATCTCTATTTCATAAAGCGCATTTACTTCTGCGCCACAGATTTCGCACTCCGCGTTATCACCCTTTTAGAAGCAGATTTGATGCACAAGCACACCACAAGCACGTTAGGACTGCAAACCCATAAATAAATGAACCTCAAATAATTAAAATATGGTGCTTAGAAAAAGCAGAGCCAGCGGTGGACGTGCAGGAAGCCAATACAAGAGGAAGCTCGCGCGCACAATAACCGCGCTTATGCTCGTTGCTGATGTTCTTGCGCTTGCCTTTCTGATTACCGCTCAAGGCAACGCGGTGCTTCGCATAATTCTTGGCGTAGTGGCGCTTGGCGCAAGCGGCGAGATAATAAGAGGCGCCAACAGGCTAGAAGGCGGCTACGGCCTTTACATGGCAGGCAGCAAGCGCGGTATAGGCGCAATAAACAAGCTTGCTTCGCACGGCAAGAGCGCCTGGCTTTTCGCAACTGACATGGGCCTTGCGATGGGGTTTGGCCTGCTAAGCTACAAGCTTCTTAAGCACAGGAAAACCGCTTTCGCCTCTGGAATAGTGCTTGCCTTGCTTATAGTGCTTTTCGTATTTCCAAACCTAAGCGTTGTGTTGGAATTCATACCTGCAATTAGCGGCAGGGTTAGCTCGGCAGCAGTTGCGTCGCACGCTGGTGCAGGCGCAGCAATAACCTCGCTAGAGATTTACCTGCTCATAGTTGTTGCCAGCATTGCAGGAGGATTTGCGCTTCTCACCGTAGCACTTCTTCTCTTCAGCGGCGCAGACATAATATACACAATAGCAACAGCAATAAGAACTTCAAACTACACTGCGCTTAGCAGCCAAGTGCCAGGAGTTTTTCCAGTAATACCAGGCATTACCATTCCGCTCTTCGCGGGCATAATAGCGCTTGCAATTCTTCTTGTTGCGCACGAATTCTCGCATGGCGTTCTTGCGCGCATAGCAAAGGTAAAGATAAAGTCTGTCGGCGCAGTTCTGTTCGGCATAATTCCCTTCGGCGCCTTTGTTGAGCCTGAAGAGCGCGAAGTGGCAAAGCGGAGCAAGCAGCAGCAGAACAGAATCTTTATAGCTGGCGTTTCTGCCAATATATTCCTGTCCCTTGTGTTCTTCCTGCTTATGGTTGTGGTTGCTGATTTTGTGCTCACAAGCATAGGCACAGGCGGCGTAGAAGTCACAGCCACAGTAAACGGCACGCCCGCAAGCAAAGTGCTAAGTGCTGGAACAATACTGTTGAGGTGGAACAATTACACAATAAACAACGAATATGCGCTTGCAAGGGTAGAAAGCGCATATAAAGGCGGCACGGTAAGCCTGAGCACAAGCAAAGGGCAGGTAGAGATAAAGCCGTTGCCTGATGGCGAGCTGGGAATCCTTGTTGCACCTGCTAGGATAGGCTTTGACTACTCTGCGGCATACTTTTTGTTTAGCGTATTTGCGCTCTCGTTTGCGCTTAACTTCTTCGTGGCGATATTCAACCTCCTGCCTGTGCCAGGCTTCGATGGATGGCGCATCTACAAAAACGAAATAAGGAGCAAGCGAGTGCTAAACGCGCTTCTAGGAGTCGTTGTACTGGCAATACTCTTAAACGTGCTGCCTTGGTTTTGGTACTTCTCAACAGCGTAAAGCAAAAGCAAAAGCATAAGCATTAATTTTCGCTTTTAGGATCCAAGGCGTGCGTTGTTGCGCAAAGCTGGTGCTCGCGCTCTAAACTTTGCTATAAAACGCGCCGTGTGGCAACAACAGCACGACACGCTGCTACGCTTGTAAGCAACTTATGCGGCTGCACGCAGGTGAATTCTTGACAGCGGCAAGCCAAGCGCCATAAGCAGCCACGTAATGGGCTAAGGAGCGCCTATATCCCTATATCTTAAGAACGTTACGTTTTGTGCCAAACTGGATTGGCTTAGCTTGCGAGCTGCTTTTCTTCGCTTGCCCCTTGATTTGGCTTGTTGGCTTCTTGCTCTGCGTTTTCTTTTCTGCCTTCGAACAGGCTTTTGTATTTTCTCTCTATCAGGCTTTTCAAATTGGCCTCTATCTCTTTTTCGTCTACCCCTGTGATATCTGAAAGGTCGCTAGAAAGTTGTGCGACGTAGCGCATAATTGCTTTGTACCTGCTTTCTTGCATGCTCATGTTTCTTTTGTTGCTTAGGTGCGCCTGGAGCTTACGCGCCGCGTCCATTACAGCAAGCTTTATCTCTTCTATTATCTCGTCTTCCTGAGAAACTGCTTGCTTGCCTACTCCAGAGTAAGGCACATACACCGAAGACACATTAACAAGAACGCTTACGGGCTCTTCTTCAAAGTTGCTTATTCCATATCTTTTCCAGTCTATTGTGCGCACAGCCTCTGTTATCGCGCAACTGCCTGCGTCGAACAGCAGCGGTACTTTGTTCGCAAACCTGAGTATGTTGCCACTTGTGACTCCTTCGCCGTTCTTAGAACCTGCGCCACCTCCGTAGGCTATGCCAGTTTCTACAACGAAAGGTATGCCGCCCCTGAACACTTTGGGCTTTCGCTCTACGACGCTCTGGAATTCCGGATTTAGAATGTTCTTTATAGCAACAGCTATCTGCTCTTCGCCTATAGTTGACAGTGTATTTGTATCTGGCGCAAGCCACTTGACATGCTTGAATGCCCTTATAAGTTCCTCTGCCTCTTCCCAGGTGAGCTGCCTCGGATCCTTGTCGAAGTCTAAGCCGTTAACTATGCCCTTTAGCTCTCTTATCTTGTCGTATGTTACCCTTGAAAAGGTTTCAAGCAGAAACGAAGAAACTTTCCTGCTAGCGCTTGATTTGGCATAATCCATTATGTCAATTACATTTAGGCCAAGCGGGTGCGGCTTTGTAGCCGTTGGACGCTTTGGCATCTTCTCAACAGACCTTGGGAATTCTACTGTGCTGCCGTCTGGCCCGGTGAGCTTTATGTCTGCGTGCGGGTTTGAGAGCGCGGTGCGCTTCAAGTACTCGTAAACGCCATGGTCG
>JAVZPT010000012.1:0-11918 GCA_038881455.1 Candidatus Micrarchaeaceae archaeon
GTTGAGATTTTTTGCGATAAACGTTTGACTGGCAAAAGCAAAAGCATTTTGGAGCTGGCAAAGAGCGCCAAGCGCGAAGGCAAGGTGCCTTACGTTGTGCTTTTCATAGGGCCAAACGGCGCAGGCAAAACGACAACAATAGCCAAACTTGCCTCGATGCTCACCAGCGAAGGAGTAAGCTGCACTATCGCCGCAGGCGACACTTTCAGGGCAGCTGCAATAGAGCAGATAGCAGAGCACGCAAGCAGGCTTGGCGTTGATGTGATAAAGGGTGCTTACGGAGCAGATCCTGCAAGCGTTGCGTTCGACGCAATAGCGCATGCAAAATCGCGCAAGGTTGACTGCGTGCTTATAGACACGGCAGGCAGGCAAGAGACAAACAAGAGCCTGATTGAAGAACTTAAAAAAATGGCAAGGGTAAGCAAGCCAGACCTTACTGTTTTCGTGGGTGAGAGCATAGCCGGAAACGCCCTGCTAGAGCAGGTCAGAGAATTCAGCCAGGCAGTCAAGCTCGATGGAATAATACTCACCAAACTGGACTGCGACGCAAAAGGCGGCAACACGCTTTCAATATTAAGCGAGACCTCAATACCTGTGCTTTATCTAGGCACCGGCGAAGCCTATTCGGCACTGGTGCAGTACAGCCCAGAACTCGTGCTGTCGAGCATACTTCCTTAAATCTAGACTGCACAGCGCTTCACAGGCGCAGTGTAACAACAAAGGAGCAATCAAAAAGAATAAATAGAGGTAAATTCAAAGCAGAAATGGAGCAGAATGCAGACGAGAAGCGAACAGAAGCTGGGCAGCATATTCATAGACATAGATGGCACCCTTGCAAACATGATGGAAAGGTTTGATGAGGTGCTGAGATCAGAAGGCCTGAGGCCGCCACGCGAAGGCTACACAACATACAACCTTGCAGGACTACTCGGTATTTCAAAAGCAGAGCTAAGCAGGCTTTTCTGCAAGACATGGTCAGAGCCAGAAAAGATAAGGCCGATGGTTCCTGGAATTGGCAAGATAATAGACGGCTTTAAGGAAAATTTTGAGGTTGTTATAATAACAAGCAACAACTACGCAAGCGAAAGCAGCCTAAAGCAATGGCTTGCATCGCACGGGATAAAGTACGACCGGTTCTTGCGCGTTAATGAGCAGCTTGACAAGGCAAAGTACGCGCCTTACATACTAATAGACGACTATGGAGAAGTGATCAGGGCACACGTGGAACGCAACAAAGGCAGCTACGCCATACTTATACCCTGGCCGTATAACGAAGGACAGGAGCGCACAAACGAAAGAATATACCGCATAGGCTGGGATCAGGCAGAAAAGAAGGTTAATGAACTGGCGCTGCTCCTTAAAGATGCACTCCGCAAATGATAGCTATAAAAAAGAAAAAGAGCAAGAGAGTTGAATTAGATGGAAGCACAGTCAAATGTTCCGTGGATAGAAAAGTACAGGCCAAAGAGGCTAGCTGAAATAATAGGTCAAACGGCAATAGTTGAGAGGCTAGCGGCCTTTGCAAGGGCAAAGAATTTCCCAAACATGATCTTCTCCGGGCCAGCCGGCGTGGGCAAGACCACCGCTGCAATAGCCTTTGCAAACGAGCTTTACGGAAACGATGCCGCTTCGTACTTTCTAGAAACAAACGCAAGCGATGCAAGGGGCATAGACGTTATCCGCGGCAGGATAAAGGAATTTGCCAAAACGATGCCTTTACAATCATCGCTTATAAAAATAGCTTTTCTTGACGAGGCAGACGCGCTTACGCCAGAGGCGCAGCATGCGCTTAGGCGGACGATGGAAAAGTACTCGGAAACAACGAGGTTCATATTCAGCGCAAACTACGCGAGCAAGATAATAGAGCCAATACAGAGCAGGTGCATAGTTCTCAGGTTCAGGCCTCTTAACGAGGACCAGGTAAGGGAATACATAAAAAGGATTGAAAAGCAAGAAGGACTGGAAATTGACAGCAAAGCCATCGAGGCGCTTGTATACGTTGGCGAAGGCGACCTTAGGAAGCTCACGAACGTGCTGCAGGGAGCCGCTGCGATGAACAGCAAAATAACGGAAAAAGAAGTATACAACATTGCTTCAAGGGCAAGGCCTAAAGAAATAATAAGCATGCTCCGCTACGCGGTTTCAGGCGATTTCATAAAGGCGCGAAGCGAGCTTGACACGCTAATGCTAGAGCACGGAATGAGCAGTGAAGACATACTTCTGCAGTGCTACAGGGAAGCGCTGAACATGCAGGCAAGCGACATACAAAAGCTTGAGCTCGTAAAGGAGATAGGCGACTGCAACTACAAAATAGCCGAAGGCGCAAACGAACGCATACAGCTTGAGGCGATGCTCGCGAGGCTTGCAGCTTACGGAAGAACAAGCGCAAGGGAATAAGCAAGGCATGTTTCAGGAAAGCGTGCCATGTCTTGCGGTTCGTTGCTGCGGCTGCTGCTGGCTATGCGCGAAAGTTATGTAGCCTGTATGCCACAGGCCTTTTGTGCTAGGCCTCATGCCCTCCTTTCTAACAAGCATTTCACGAACCATGGCTTCTACTGTGTATATGTCTGTAAAGCCCAGGCGCTCAAGCTTGCTTACGTACGCCTTTACCTGCTCCATGTTTGGAGCATACGACACTACGCAGCCTCCAGGCTTAAGCGCCTTTTTTACGTTCTTAAGCGCCTTTTCTGGACTTGGCAGGTCTAGCGTTACCAAATCAACTCCGCGCTCTTCTATCTTTTTGAAAACGTCCCCGTTCTTGAATGTGACATTGCTAAGGCCTGTTATTTCCTTGTTTTTGTTTGCTATTTTAAGAAAATCCTGTCGCAGGTCATAGCTGACTACGCGCTTGCAAAACCTCGCAAGCGAGATGGCAAGCCAGCCACTTCCCGCCCCTGCGTCAACGCAAACGCTATCTTTGTCGATGTCTGAATAAGCAATAATTATGCCTATGTCTTTCGGCAAGATTACCTGTGGGCCGCGCCTTAGCTTTCTGTATGTTTTCGGGTATATGAACATGCTTTCGCCTGCGTGTGCTTATTATGTAGGGCTGTTAGCGCGCTCGGCTTCCTTGCTGTGCCTTTCGCGCCCTTTGCTCTTTTTGCGCCCTTTAGCACCATTCTCTTTGCCCCAGCTTTCTTTGGTAGGGCACTTGGGGTCAAGATCCATGGTGAACACCTTGCCCCTCATGAATACCTTAACTATCGGCGTATGGCATATCTCGCATACCTTGCCAGTTGCAACTATTGTTGCGTTTGCAGGCAACGGATAGCTGGTTTGGCATTTTTCCCAGTTGCTGCACCTTACATAGTTCTTGCCAGAAGACGAATGCCTAAGAGAAAGGTCTCCACCGCAGTTGGGGCACTTGCCTAGTATGCTTGCTTTCTCGCTCTCTATAATGCCTGCAAGCAAGGCCTCGCCTACCTCCTTCTCGTTCGCCTCGAACTTGCTTATCGCATGCGCTATTATGTCCTTTCCTTCGTTTATTACTTCTTCTTTGCTTATAGTGCCGTGCGCAACGCTGTCCATGTCTGCCTCTAACTTCCTAGTAAGATTCTCATCTATTATCTCAGGCGCATACTTTGCAAGCGCAGAGCAGACGCTATAACCAAGCTGGGTTACCTCAAGCCTCGAGCCCCTGACATAGCCGCGCCTAAAAAGCGTGTCTATTATCTCGGCCCTTGTTGCTTTTGTGCCTAGGTTCTTCTCTTCTAGAAGCGCTATAAGGCTTGCCTTGCTATACCTTTCTGGCGGCTTAGTCTTTTGCTTTTTGGCCTCGGCTTTGCTTATTTCTACAATTTCCCCTTCTCTGAAACTTGCTAGCTGAGATTCTTTAAACTTGTAAAAAGGATAAAATAGCAGCCAGCCGTAGCTCACGACTTTGGTGCCTGTCGCATCGTAAAATTCGCCGTTTACGTCAAGCCTGGCTTTTGCTTCCTCAAGCTCAGCGTAAGGCGCGAAGGCAGCAAGAAACCTGCGCACAACAAGGTCGTACACCTTTTCTTCCTCTTGCGTCAGCTTCTTAGGCTGCTCGCCAGTAGGAAATATTGCCGGGTGTGCCTCGTCATCTTTCTTGCCTTCAGCCGGCAGGAAACGGCCTGCAGAAATTAGTGATCTGGCTAACTCAGCGTACTTTTCTTGCTTAGAAATGCTCTCTATTATACGAGGCAGGTTCAGCGTTTTTGGAAGCTTCTGTGACGATGTCCTTGGATAGGAAATGTAAGACCGCTCGTAAAGCGACTGCGCTATTGCAAGGGTTCTTGAAGGGTCTATGCCGTGCGCCGCGCTTGCAGCTACCTGCAGCGAGGTAAGGTCGAACGGCGGCAGAGGCCTTGACTTCACGCGCTGGGTTTCGAACAACACAACAGTAGCTTTTCCCTGCGCCTTCGCGCCTTCAACAAGCTCTTTTGCTTGGTGTTCTTCAAATATCTGGCCTCTGGCGTTCTTGAATTGCGCCCCTTTTGCGGTTATAAACACCTCGTAAAAGTCCTTTGGAACAAAGCTCTTTATCTCTTGGTCGCGCTTTACAAGTATTGCAAGCGCGGGGCCCTGAACCCTGCCTATGCTTAGTGTTTTGTACTTGCCAGCTTTTGTCAGTGCCTTCATAAGTGCCCTGCTTAGGTTTATGCCCCAAAACCAGTCGAGCACATGTCTTGTAACCCCTGCTTCGAAATTGCCCCTGTCAAAGGCCTCTATGTTTGCGTACGCCTCAGAAAGGTCGGCTTTTGTTGTTGTTGAAAAGCGCATCCTCATTACTGCGTCCGAGTCTATTTCTCTGTTTGAATCAGAGTAAAGCACATAGCTTATTATGTTTGCCCCTATTACGCTGCCTTCTATGTCGTAGTCGCAGGCGTTAATAAAAAATTCGCATTTCTTGCCAACCACGCTGATTACGTCTAAGTACTTTTTGGTATAATATGCAAACCTGCTTGCTTTGTAAGATGGAACCCACTCGACATCGAAAATAGGCAGTTCTGAAGACCGGCCTTTTTGCGCAACGGTGAACAGGTGACCGACTGCTGCAACAACGTAAAGTCTGTCTGAGCCGCTGCTTAGCTCAAAATAGCTTACGCCGTTTATGTTTTTCCTGATGGGCTTGCCATCGCCGAGTGAAAGTGCGAGGCGCAGCGCTACGCTTGGCTTTTCGGCAACTATAAGCTTGTTCATCACATCGCCTCGCAAGGTGCCCATGCGCAAGCATGTCGAGAGATTGCGAGCATTACTACATATTCTATATTCATATTCTACAGTTACATATATATCTGTGAATCTGAATCCTGTTTGTACAAGGTCATGTTTTGACAGTTGCACGCTACATGAGGTGGCGCTAGCGCAAAAAAGCAAAGTGCGAGCTGCAAAAGCTGTAAAACAGCGACTTTGCTCTATGCGGTTGGTTTGCTAAACGTTGCTATGCAACATGCAGATTAGCAAACGCAAGTTCGCGCATATTATGTCGTGGTAGTTTACTCATCTTCTTGCATTCCTGCCTGCTGCGCTCTGGCTGGCTTTGCTCTTAGCGCCAGACTCTGCCGAAGCCGCGTATGCAAGGTATAAGCCTATTGCAATTGCCAGAATCGCGAGTAGGTAAAAAAGTGCTGCTGAGCCAAGCGCGAAGGCAACGATGGCGAAGACGCTAAGCAAGACCACAAGCACAGCGATGGAAAGCGTACGCTTTTCAGCAGCAGAGTATTTCGTACAACCACACGCACTACTTCTTTTATAGCAAGATTAATATTATTATCTGGCTCTAGCCGTCTATCCAAAGCATATTCCCAAAGCAATAAGCAGGCATGAAAGATTGTTTTATCTCGAAAGGTAGGTATTTAAAAGTTCAGCGTGCTATCTAATGCTAACGCAGCGCGATGACATGTAAATGCCGTGCGTAACGTGCTGGTGCTTCTTTGGCAAGCGAATTGTTCGTGGTGTCGCTTACGCTTTTGGCTGCTGCAATTGCGGCATACGCGCAATACATATTCAAACGGTATGTTAAATCCTTCGGGCTTAATACAAAAGAAGTGCTGCAAACTGTTTTCGAAAGGCACGTGCTCTTTGGTGCGGCCTTGTACGTACTTAGCTTCGCCATTTACATATACGCGCTTCATGCTGCGCCCATAATATCTTTTGTTTATCCGATATTCGCAAGCACTTTCGTCTTCGTATTCTTGATTTCAAAATTTGTGCTAAATGAGCCTGTTGGCAGTGTTAGGCTTTTGGGAATTGTGCTGATAGTGCTAGGGGTGCTAGCTGTAACTGCTACTTACTGAAGTGTTACAATGCAAGAAAACAAAAAGGCATACGCGCTTGTTCTGCTTGTAAGCACGTCACTCGGCGCTCTCGGGCAGGTATTCTTCAAGATAGGTGTTACGAGCCATGCAGTACTGCTAATCTCAGCCTATCTGTCTATGGGCATACTTTCCTACTTAGCATCCACTGTGGTTTACTTCTACGTGCTAAGCCGCACGCATCTCAGCTGGGCTTATGGCTTCACTGGCTTGAGCTACATCTTTGCAAGCCTGATAGCGTTCTTTTTCCTTGGGGAGAGCGTTCCGGTTTTGAGGTGGATTGGCATTATCACAATTGCAATAGGCACAGCACTGATAGGCATTAGCTGATTCTTCTCATTATTTTGCTGTAAGAACGTTACGCACAGATAGCAGCAAACGCAAGCTACTTTTTCTTGCCGGTTTCTTCGGCTTCTCCAATCTCTGCGCTTGCTTTGTTCTGGCTTATTCCGAGAGACACAAATTTGTAGCCTATGTTGGCAAAAAGGAAGAGCAGCATAACTTTGACCACGAAAACAACAAGGGAGTCTGAGCTGCTTAGCAGGCCAGAGACCAGGCCGTTTATTGAACTGCTGATAGATGCAACCGAGCTGTTGGCTCCGCTAATCCCTACGGGCACGTTTGTTGCCTGCGGCGATATGCTTGTGTAAAAGCCGTATGCGAAGTAAAGAGTAGCTGCTAAAATGACTATTCCGATTATTATCATAGAATTTCCTAACGCAGACATGGACTCTCTATACTATCAGCAATACAATTTAAAAAGCCAACGATGGAATTCTAATAAGGTGCTGCGGTGCACATTGCTACGATAGGCATAGGCGGCAATGCACTGCTGAGCCCGAAGGGCAAGCAAAACATTTTGGGCGAGTTTGCTGCTACTGGCAAGATTGCAAAATCCATAGCAAAGCTTTCTTACAAGTACAAAACAGTAGTTACGCATGGCAACGGCACGCAGGTAGGCGACGAACTTCTCAAGAACCTCAACACAAAAGCAAGGGCACTGCCGCTTTACCTGCTTAATGCAGAGACGCAGGCTTCGATAGGCTCTGTCCTTGAGAATGCAATAAACAGCAGAGGCCCGAAAACCAAATTCTGCACGGTCTTGACGCACGTGCTTGTAAGCGAAGATGATCCTGCGTTCGCAAAACCCACAAAGCAGATAGGGCCATTTTACAGCAAAGACGAACTTGAGCGCGAACTTAAGCGCGAGAAATTTTCATACATTGAGAAAAGGGGCATGTTCCGAAGGGTTGTGGCCTCGCCAGCTCCAAAGAAGGTTCTGGAGCTTGAAGTCATAAGGCATCTGCTTAAATCTTTCGGCGTTGTATGCGGAGGCGGTGGCGGCATACCCTTGTTCAAAAAGGGCAGCGCGTACGCCGGAGCAAACGCAGTAATAGACAAAGACCTTACTACGCAGCTCATAGCAAACGGCGTGGGCTCAGAACGGCTTGTACTCCTAACAAATGTCGACTTCGTTTACGGCTCGCTAGATGACAAAAGCACAGCAATAAAGCGCATACACGCTGGCGAGCTCAAAGGCATGCTCGGCTTGTTTGAAGAAGGCACGATACGGCCAAAGGTAGAGGCAGCAATAAGGTTCATAGAGCGCGGTGGCAAGCTTGCGCAGATAGGGAACATCAATGCCGCAGAAAGGGTGCTCCTTGAAAATTACGGGACGTGCATAATTAAGTAAACTGCATAGCGTACAGCACGCAGAGGCTTCCATGATTACGCAGCTTTGGCTTTTCTCTCATTCTCTTTTATTTGCACACAAGAACTGGCGAACCGCTTGCTGCTGGCTTAAGGTGGCCAATGGCTCATGACCAAATGTTTTTTAAATGTGCATGCAAAACATTTAGCGAATCTTATGCAAGCCGCGCTGCTTGTGGGTGGCAGCACAGTAAAAAGCAACCTGCTGGACAGCTCTGTTCCTCGATCTTTACTTTTAATATCGGGCAAGCCTCTCATAGATTGGCAGCTTAGATGGCTGGCTGCAAATGGTATACGCTCGGTAACGCTGCTTGCAGGTGCGTCTCACGAAACGATAACTAAGGCAGCTGAAAAAATAGGCAGAGAGCACGGTATTAAAGTGAACTTCAGCATAGAGAAGTACCCGTTGGGCACAAGCGGCGCACTTAGGCATGCTGAGAATGTGCTTGGCGGTGAAAACTTTGTAGTTGTTAACGGCGACATAATAACAAACCTGAAAATAAGCAAGATGCGCTTGGGAAACAACCTTATAGCGATGGCGCTTGTTCCGTTACGCACAAGCTACGGCATAGTGGAAGAGAAGGGCAACAAGATAATAGGCTTCAGGGAAAAGCCGACGTTAAGGGAGCATTGGATAAACGCGGGCGTTTACCTTGCCAACAAAGGCATTTTTGACTACTTGCCGGCTAAGGGCGACCTAGAAAAGAGCGTTTTCGCAGAACTGAGCTGGAAGGGGCTTCTTTGCGGGGTAAAGTACAAGAATGCTTACTGGCGCTCGATAGACACCGAGTACGACCTTCAAAGCGCAACAAAGGATCTGAAGAAAATACGCATAACAAACGTGCATTAGAAAATGCCAAACTGGGCAAAGAGCCTGTTTGCCATGCGGTTGTTGGGGCTTTGAATCTTAGCAATTCTGCTATATTTATAAAAGTTACTATGGAAGTAAATAAGGGTGTTTAGAGCGTATTCTAAAGGTATTCCCCACCCTCTAAACGCCCACCGCGCGCTTACAAAATCTAAATCTAAATGACTGGAAAGTCTATTATATTTTAAGCGCCAATAGTTAACTGCGCGATTCGATGAAGAAGTTCAAAAGCACCAGCGAGATCAAAGTGCCTGAGAGGCTAATAGACCAAATCATAGGCCAAGAAAAGGCTGTTTCAATAATAAAGAAAGCGGCAAAGCAGCATAGGAACGTATTGCTTATAGGAGAGCCAGGCACCGGCAAGACCATGCTTGCACAAGGCATGGCAGAGCTGCTTCCTGCGACAGACCTAGAGGACGTGCTCGTTTACAAGAATCCCAATAACGAAAATATGCCGCTTGTAAAGGTAGTCAAAACATACCCGAACGGATCTGATTCCGGCAAGCCTCTGCCAGACGGCCAAGGCAGGCAAATTGTGCAAAGGGAGAAGCTCAACGGCAGGCTAAACCCAAAGCAGCACAGGAGCAGCATAATTCCGGTTGTCGATGCAATAGTAATAGTGCTGTTCGCCGTATCGCTAACTGGACTGCTCAGTGGCTATGAGCTAGTAGTAATCGCTGCAATAATACTAGGCGTCCTTGTTTTTGGCTCTGCGGTTGCATTCATAGGGAGTTTCAGGGGCGCGGGCATGCTTCCAGGCATGTTCGAATCTGATGAGCCTAACCTAATAGTGGACAATACAGGACTTACGCATGCGCCTTTCGTTGATGCAACAGGAACCAAAGCCGGCGCGCTTTTTGGAGATGTAAAACATGATCCTCTGCAGAGCGGCGGCCTTGGAACCCCGGCGCACCTGAGAGTAGAAAGCGGGGCAATACACCGCGCCAACAAGGGCGTGCTTTTTATAGACGAGGTTGCAAGCCTTGATCCTAAGGCGCAGCAGGAGCTTCTTACAGCGCTTCAGGAAAAGAAATTCCCAATAACAGGCCAAAGCGAGATGAGCTCTGGCGCAGTGGTAAGGACAGAGCCTGTGCCATGCGACTTCTTGCTTGTTGCAGCGGGCAATTTGCAAGACATAGAGCACATGCATCCTGCGCTCAGGTCTAGAATCAGGGGCTACGGCTACGAAGTCTACGTGAATTCGACAATACCAGATAATGAGAAAAACAGAGAAGCAATAGTTAGGTTCATAGCGCAAGAGGTAAACAAGGACAAGCACATACCGCATTTTGACTACGGCGCATGCCTTGAAATAATAGACGAGGCAAGAAGAAGGAGCGGCAGAAAGGGAATGCTCTCGCTTGTGCTCAGAGACCTAGGCGGAGTCGTGCGCGCGGCAGGCGACATAGCAACAGAGAAGAACAAAAAGTTGGTAACAAGGGAAGACGTGCTAGAAGCGCTTGGGCTTGCAAAGCCGATAGAGGCGCAGTACGCGGACCAGATGCTTGAACAGATCAAAGGCTATAAAGTATTCCACGCAAAAGGCTATGCCATAGGAAAAGTTAACGGCCTCGCAGTGCTCGGCAGCGGCAGCAACATAACGTCTTCCGGCATAATAATGCCAATAGTTGCCGAGGTAACTCCTGCAAGCTCAAGGTCTGAAGGCAAGCTCATAGCCACCGGCGAACTTGGCAAGCAGGCCAAAGAAGCCGTTCAGAACATAAGCGCGGTGATAAAGAGGCACATGCAGCGCGACTTCGCAAGCTACGACATACACGTGCAGTTCATACTTCAGGCCGCAAAGGGCGTTGAAGGGGACAGCGCAAGCGTGTCTGTTGCGGTTGCAGTAATATCAGCAATGGAGGGCATACCTGTAAGCCAAGAGGTAGCAATGACTGGCTCTTTGGACGTACGGGGCAACGTTTTGCCTGTGGGCGGGGTAACTTCAAAAGTAAAGGCTGCAATAGACGCCGGCATGCGCTTCGTTGTAATACCTGAAAGCAACAAAGACGACGTATACTTGCACAAAGAAGAACTAAGAAAAATAAAGATTGTCTATGCAAAGAACATAGCAGACGTTTTGGATTGTGCCCTGAAGAAGAGCGGCAGGAAGGAAGCCATAACAAAAGAACTGAGGCACTACCTTACTACTGACTACCGCGAAAAGCCGCCGCTGATATTGAAACAGGCACAGCACGACGCAAAAGATGAAAAGAGGTGAGCATATGGCTTCAGGCCAAGAAACGCAAAAAGCAGCCAACAAAAAGTACGTCAAAGGCTCTGCCGCAGAGAAGCTTGAAGAACTTGGAAACGGCATAATATATGAAATAAAGTCAGGGAGGAACCCCAAGTTCATGACTCTGAGCAGGGTAAAGAGCAATATAATATTCGACAAGAAGAACGGCTACCTGACTCTAGGCAACTCAAAAGAGGAGCGAAGTTTCGTTAACGTGGCGCAGTCGAAACGATTTATGCAAACTATAGCGATTGCCGCAAAGTGCCACAAATTCCTCAGGGAAGGCCTACACACTACAATAAGAGGTCTTTATTACCAACTCAAGTTTTCGCTCGGTGAAGATGTAGACGAAAACATATTCGGCGAGCAGTCAGAATCAAACCCATTAGTAGAGGACTTAGAAGCTGCACTTGAGGTCAAGCGCGAAGACCTTAACCTTAACGCAAACAGGAAGGGCGTGCTTGCTGGAAATATGAAGGTAATGGATTCTTTCGGAGGAGAAGAGCAGGAAATAGACTGCAGCAAACAGGGCAGAAGCGGTTGGGCCATACCCAGCGACGTAGACAGCGGCATGAGGTTTATTGACGTCAAAGCGAAGTACGTGCTTGTTGTAGAGAAGGACGCGCTTTGGCAGAGGCTCAACGAAGACGGCTTCTGGAAAAAGGAAAATGCCATATTGATAACGCCGCAGGGCCAAGCCGCGAGAGGAACAAGGAGACTTGTAAGGAAGCTAGCGGACATGGGCCTGCCGATATACGTGTTTACAGATAGCGATGCGTGGGGCTGGTACATTTACTGGACCATAAAGACAGGCAGCATAAAC
>JAVZPT010000013.1:0-11897 GCA_038881455.1 Candidatus Micrarchaeaceae archaeon
CGCATAAACATAGGGCCTGTGCACCCAAGCACCCATGGCGTGCTTAGGCTAGTTGTCGAACTCGATGGCGATACGATTGTTGACGTTGAACCGCACATTGGCTTCATGCACCGCGGCGTTGAGAAGCTCGTTGAGAACAGGATGTACATGCAGAGCCCTGGCTACTTTGAGAAGCTAGACTATGTGGCGCCAATGTCATGCGACGATGCCTATGTTGCTGCCGTTGAGCAAGCCCTTGGCATTGAGGTAAAGGAACGCGCAAAGTATATACGCACGGTGCTTCTGGAGCTGCAGAGGATTGCGAGCCATCTGCTGTGGCTAGGCACAATGCTTAATGACGTTGGCCAATTCTTTACTGTGTTCATGTGGACCTTTAATGACAGGGACCTTGTGCTCAGGCTTCTTGAAGAGCAAGCAGGGGCAAGAATGTTCTACATGAACATGCGCCCAGGCGGCATGGCCCGGGACCTGCCGAATGGCTTTGAGGAGCAAACGCTGAGCACGCTCGATTACCTTGAGAAGCGGCTGCGCGAGTACGAGCGCTATATAGAAGGAAACGAAATATTCATAGAGCGTACAAAGGGCGTTGGCGTGCTGAGCAACGAGCAAGCAATTGCGCTTGGTGTTACCGGTCCAGTGCTCCGTGCCTCTGGCATAAATTATGACTCAAGGAAGAATTTGCCGTACTATGCGTATGAAGAATTGGGCTTCAGGCCGCAGGTGCTCACAGCAGGCGATTCGTTTGCAAGGTACAAGGTTCGCATGCTCGAAATTAAGGAAAGCATAAGGCTTGTCCGCGAAGGTCTAAGGCGCATGCCAGCTGGGGACGCTTTGGGAATGCCTGTAAAGCTTATACTGCCTAGCGCTAAGAACAGGATTGTGCAGGTTAGCAGGGAAACGCCTAGAGGCGAGATGTTCCTGTACATGGTTGCTGACCAACAGCGGCCATATAGGCTTTCGATACGCTCGCCCTCATTCATAAACCTTGCGGCACTCAGACAAATCGCAAAAGGCGAGCACCTTGCAGACCTGTTTGCCATATTCGGCAGCCTGGATGTCGTGATGCCCGATGCAGACCGCTAGCCTTAGCATTGCAGTTGTCTCTTGGCTCTCTTCGCTGTTAAATTCAAGCAACGTGCTTTACGAGGCGCTTGGCATAGTTATATATGCCATAGGAATAGTCGTGCTCATAGTGCTTTTCGACTATTTTGTTGGCTGGCTCGAGAGAAAGGTAATAGCCAAGGTACAGCAGAGGCATGGACCTACTTTCGTAGGCAAATACGGCCTGCTCCAAAACCTTGCTGACTTTACAAAGCTGCTTGCAAAGGCGCAATTCACTCCAAAAAACGCAGATAAAGCACTCTTTTTGCTTGCCCTGCCTTTGATGCTTGCAGCATCTATATTTTTGCTTTTTCTTTTGCCGTTTGTTCCTCAAACTGGCATAGGCAATTTCGCCAATGGCCTGCTTGTGATTTTCGCGCTGCTTGCCTTTATGCCGCTGCTGATATTTATTGCAGGAACTTCTAGCGGGAACAAATTCGGCGAGATAAGCGCGCAGAGGTCAGTGGTGATGCTGCTCAGCTATGAAATACCTATGCTGGTTGTGATAGCAAGCATAGGCATGCTCTCAGGTTCTTACAATCTTTCCAGCATAGTATCCGCACAGTCAGGCCATTGGTACATATTTGTTATGCCCATCGGCTTCTTCGTGCTGTTTGTCGCTATGCTTGCCGAAATGGAGCGTTCGCCATTTGACCTTAGAGAAGCGGACTCTGAGCTAATAGCAGGCTGGCTTACTGATGTCAGCGCGCCTTATTACACGCTTGCTCTTTTTCTTGATTACACAAAGCTTTTCCTTGGAAGTGCCCTTATCGCAATTCTTTTCTTCGGCGGCTGGCAAGGCCCGCTCCTCCCTGCAACCGCGTGGCTGCTAATAAAGACCACGGTAATAGCGGTATTTGTCATGCTTGTACGCGCAACAGCAGTGCGGATGCGCATCGATAGGCTCTTGAAGCTTGGATGGTTTGTGCTGCTTCCAATTGCACTGATTAATTTATTTATTACTTATATATTGTTCATTGGATGATTGACTTGATGCCTTATGCGTTTGTGTTGAAAGAGGTCCTGGCATGCTTATAAGTTCGATAGCTAAAACCGCGAGCAGTCTGAAGCAGAAGAGGTTTACGCTCGAATTTCCTGAAGAGCGCGAACAGCTAAGCGACAGAGAAAGGTACATGCTAAGGCTCGATAGGCCAACATGCATAAGCTGCGGCGCCTGCGAAAGGATATGCCCTAACAAAACAATAACAATGGTAGATACGCCTACTGAAAAGGGCATTAAAAAAATGCCGCAGATAGGGATAGAGCGCTGCCTTTTCTGCGGGCTTTGCGAAGAGGTATGCCCTACAAAATGCCTTACGCTTACCAAAGGTTACGAATTCGAAGCCTATGACAAGAGGGAGTTTGTCAAAAGGCCCGAAGACCTGGAGGGCTGACATGCTATACCTGTTTGCACTGATTTTTTCAGTTCTTGCCTTCTTGTTTTCAGCCAGCGTATTCTTTACCAGGAGCCTAATTAGGCAGGTCGCGCTGTTCGCTCTTGTGGCGCTTGCAAGTTCTGCAATATTTGCTGCAGAAGGGCAGGAATTAGTCGGCGTACTGCAAATAATTGTTTTCGTAGGCGGAATTTCAACTTACTTTATGCTTTCTTTTGATGCCAAAGAAGAATCGGCATCGAGCGCCAAAAGAAAGGTTGCGCTTGCCGCAAGCATTGCTCTTGTCGGCAGCATATTGGCTTATGCTGCACTTTCAGCGTCATACGCGCCAGCAGCATCTAACAGCAGCAGCTTTTCTTCAGCAAGCGCGCAAATGTTATCGCTGTATTACGCAGTTTTCTACATTATTCTGATTATGCTTTTGGCCTGTGCTGCGGGTAGCGTCATACTGATTAAGAAAAGTGAAAAGGCGAGATCGTGATAATTCCAATACTTATTGCGTCGATGTTCATAGCCGCTAGCGCAGTTGCAGGCCTAGCATTTAGCAGGCATCTTATAACGCTGATGCTTGCAATAGAATTAATACTTGTGTCAGCCACAGTGCTTTTGGTGTATTTCTTTGCTGCCTCAGAAGCCGGAAGCGTTGGAGTATTGTTGCTTTTCGCCATATGGTCGATAGCCGCGGCAGAAGCAATTGTTGCCCTTGCCTTTTATGCTTTCATGAGGCAGAGGGGCATAGATTTTGACCTGTCAAAGCTGAACAGGATGAAGTGGTAAGGCGAGGCTAAACCTCTAAATGCGTGGTAAAAATGCTTTCTGTTGTTTTGTTGCTGCCTTTGCTCGTTGCGATAATAGCGATCGCGCTTGGCGATTGGAGGCACGCAAAGTATATCGCACTTGGCTCAAGCCTTGTAACGCTTGCGCTCCTTCCTTTTAGCACAGGCCCTGCCACCGTGCAATGGCTAAGCATAGGCGGCGCAGCATTTGACATAGTCATAAGCACGCAGCAGCTTAACCTGATGCTCATGGCGCTTGTCTCTTTCATGATTCCTTTTGCGCTGTTTTACTCGTTTGGCTATATTAATCTACCGAGCGCTCAGAAGCGCTTTTACGCAGAGATGCTTGCGTTCGAAACAGCAATGCTGCTTTTCGCAATGAGTGGCAGCTTCGTAACGCTGTTCATAGCGTGGGAATTCCTCAGCATGACCAGCTACTTGCTTATAGGCTTCTGGTACAACCGGGAAAAGGCAGTGCGCGCGGCAAGAAAGGTAGTCAGCATAATATTGTTTGGCGACATTGCATTGTTTGCCTCTTTGGTGCTGTTCTTTGCTGCATACGGCACGCTTGATTTCTCCCAAATAATTTCTGAAATAGGCTCAAGCAATGCTCTGGCTTATGCTGCTGTTAGTTTACTAGTTGTTGCCATATTTACAAAATCAGCGCAGTTTCCTTTCCATGAGTGGCTTGCAGACGCCATGGAAGGGCCTGTGCCTGTCTCTGCTATGCTTCACTCCGCAACAATGGTAAAGGCGGGGGTTTTTGCGGCGCTTGTGCTGTTGCCGCTGATCAGCGCAGCCCACCTTGGTAATTTCATAGTAGCGGTTGGGCTCTTTACAGCAATTATAGCAACGCTCGATGCGCTTAGGGAGAAGCACGTGAAGAAGGCACTGGCGTACTCAACAGTGCAGGAGCTTTCAATCATGCTTGTTGCAGTAGGCGCAAACGCACTGCTTGCTGCAGTTTACTTTTTCATAGCGCAAAGTTTCTACAAATCTATGCTGTTCTTCACAGCTGGCGACGCGATGTCTGCTACAGGAAAGGAAAACGTAGGAGAGGTAAACGGATTAACGTCAAATAAGCTTTTGTTCTTAAGTGCCTTATTTGGCGTTCTGGCACTTGCAGGCTTCGTTCCATTCGATGGCTTCTTTGCAAACATTGGCGTTGGCTCTGCTTTTACTAGCAATTTGATAGCATATGCGCTTCTTTCTCTGGTTAGCCTTCTGACAAGCTTCTTCATATTCAGGTGGCTTGTGCTTTGCTCAAGGCCAGTAAGCGAGAAGAGAGAAGCCATACTTTATTCTGGATTGCCAAAGAGCATGATAATCCCTGGCCTTTTGCTTGCGCTGCTCGCGCTTGCCGCAAGCGCGCTTTTCTTTTTTATGCCTAGCCTTTTCAACTCGCTGCAGCTAGTGAAAGGAAAGCCGATTTTAATAAACGTGCCAGATGCGCTTATCGAGACCGCAATAGTGAACATCGGAGGCTTTGCCGCGTGGCTAGTATACAGGAAAGAGCGCGAAAACCATCTGCTTAATAGGCGTCTGAACCATTTGCAAACGACGAGGGCCTTCAATATTGCATACGCACTTATTGCTTCTTTCTTCTACGCCTTGGCTGCAGGCTTTTATTATTTTGACGCGTATCTCGACAGTCTATTCAATCTTATAGCACACGGCGTCAACGCTTCTGCAAAGGCAATGCGATATGCCGCCCAGGGGCAGCTTGGCACATACGTTGCAATATTCATAGCGGGATTTTTGCTTGTAATGCTTGTGTTGGTGGTTTGATTGTTGGCACTTCTTTTCCTAACGCTTTCGTTCGCTCTATTGTTCGGCAACATTGCGCTTTGGCTCTCTGACAAGAAGCCAGTTATTCTTGCGTTTAACGTTGTGCTGCTGGCTGTGCTTGCAACGTGCTCCTATTACATGTACTTCTATGGCATAAGCGCCAGCTATTTCGGCATGGTCTCAGTAAGCAGCTTCTCAGCGTTCTTCGCACTCATATTCACGCTTGGCATGTTGCTTCTTAATGCACTTGCGTATGAGCATGCGCCTTCCTATGCCGACTTTGCATTGCTCTCGGGCTTTGCCCTTTTAGGCATGTATTCTGTTGCTTTCGCGCAATCCTTGGTAATGATACTTCTGGGCTTGGAGCTTGCGAGCGTACCTTCGATATTCATAGTGCTTCTAAGCAGGAGGAACAGCATAGAGGCAGCTGCAAAATACTTGATAATGTCTGCGCTTGCCGTGGCTGTGCTTGCCTTTGCTGCTGTGCTCATTTATGGCAGCGCAGGCTCTTTGTCGCTTGCGGCAATACCAAAAACAGGCTATGCGCTTGCAGCGCTAGCACTGTTTGTTGCGTCTCTAGGTTTTGAATCAGGCCAGTTCCCATTCAGTGTGCTTTTGCCTGATATATATCAGGGTGCGTCAGCCTATGCAACAGCAATGCTTGGCGGAGTAAACGAGGCGCTTGGCTTTGCCGCACTTATGCAGGTTCTTGTACTGCTTCTTGTAGGCATAAGCTCTACCTTTACTGTTGCTGCTGCACTCTCTGTGCTTACAATGTTCTATGGAAACATAGTTGCGCTTACGCAGACAAACCTGAAAAGGCTTTTTGCATATTCCTCCATTTCGCAGGCAGGCTACATAATGATAGGCATAGCGACGGCAACGAGCGCAGGCGTAGCCGCAAGCCTTGTGCAGATTTTTGCGCACATGTTTCTGTTTATAGGCGTACTTGCAATACTGGCATGGCTCGAGAAGAGGCAAAGAAACAACGTAGACGATCTGATAGGACTTAATGCAGAGAACAGATTTGCAGCTTTTGGGCTTACGCTGTTTATGCTTTCGCTTATAGGCATGCCATTCACTGTTGGCTTTATAGGAAAGTTTCTGCTGTTCCTTAGCGCCACTGTATCTGGCATGGTTTGGCTTGCTATACTAGGCATAATAAACAGCGTGATATCTGTGTTTTACTATGCGAAGCCAATCACTGCCATATTCACTAACAAATACGAATCTTCAAAGCTAAGCATGGACCGCAGTACTTTTGCCGTTGTTCTTGCATGTACAGTTATAGTGCTGTTATTCGGAATATTGCCAGGGCCGCTAGTTTCTTTCACAACAAAAGCGGCTTCTGTAATGCTGCACTGACTATCTTTTTCCATACTTGCTCAGGAACATAAGGTAGCGGCCTAACACCACGCTAGGGGCAGAAGGCCTTGTGCTCTTTAATATATTCAATAGGTCTTGCATAGTTACAGCAGTCTCCTGTTCTTTGCTTATGCTGGCTTCCAGCGCGTTCATCTTTGCCTGCCTGCATATGTTCGCTATGTCTGCTCCTGTATACCCTTCTGTAATCGCAGCAAGCTTCGAGAAGTCTACGTCTTTGTCAGCAGGGGCGTTTCCCAAATACTCTTTGAAAAGGCGTACTCGCTCATCCGCGTTAGGCGGTGGCACGTAAATAAGTTTGTCGAATCGGCCTGGCCTTAGCAGCGCAGGGTCTACAGAATCCGGCCTGTTCGTAGCCGCAACAACCACTATGTTCTCTCCCTCTTCTTTTAGAGTGTCGAATTCCTGCAAGAACTCGCCTACAAGCTGCGCCCCAAGTTCATTAGTCGTATCGCGCTGTGGTATTAGCGCGTCTATCTCATCTATGAATATCACCGAAGGCTCATTTTCTTTTGCCCTGTTGAAAAGGCTCTTTATTGTAGAAACCGCGTTCTCTAAGCCCATTCTGCTTATGTCCGATCCTGCGATCGAAATGAAATGGACGCCGCCAAGCTCGTCTGCTACTGCTTTCATAAGCATGGTCTTGCCTGTGCCAGGCGGCCCGAACAGCAAAATGCCCTTTATGCTGGTAACCCCGTACTTCTTGATTAGGTCTTGATGCAGTATAGGAACTGTAACCGCTTCGTACAGCGCCTTCTTCGCTTCTTCAAGCCCTATCACGTCGTCTATCGCCACTTTTCCTTTGCGCTCCTCTTGCTTTTCAGGATGCAGCCCTCGCTCAAAGTCAATGTTGAACGCGTTGTATGCTTCTATTGCCGCAAGCGACGTTGATGGCTTCGTGCTTTTCAGCACTTTAAGTATGTCGTCCATTGTTATTTGCAAAACCTTTTTGTAAGATATTGCCTCTTCTGAGACCTCTCTTGCAACCTCGTCAGCCACATGCTTTATGTCAGCGCCAGAAAACCTCTGGGTCATTTCTGCAAGTTTGCTATAATCTATGTCTTTTGCAACAGGGAGCTTAGAAAAATAGTACTTGAATATTGCTTCTCTGCCCTTCTGGTCTGGCAAAGAAAGGTAAATGGCCTTGTCAAATCTTCCTGGTCTCAACGCAGCTGGGTCGAGAAGGTTTGGTGCGTTTGTAGCACCAACTATTACTACGCCAGGCGTTTTGAGAAAGCCGTCCATAGAGGTAAGTATTGCGGTGACTATCTCTTTTTCAGGCTCTGATATGTCGCTGTTCCTATTCCTTGTAATTGCGTCTATCTCGTCAATAAAAACAACCGCGGGAGCGTGCTTCTTTGCAGTTTCAAATATCTTGTTTAGGGCTTCGCCGCTTTCTCCAGGGTATGCGGATATTAATGAAGAAGCAGTTACGTAGTAAAAGCCAGCCCTTATCTCGTTTGCTAGCGCGCGCATTATAAGAGTTTTGCCTGTGCCAGGCGGCCCGAACAGCAAAATGCCTTTTGCAGGCTTTACTCCGTATGCTCCAGATATTTCTCTATGCTCCATCGGCTCTATTACTGCCTCGTTCAGCTCTTTCTTTATGTTTTCGTAATCTGCTACGTCTTCGAAAGTTTCCGTAGGTGTGACCAGGCTTTCACCAGCGCCGAACTTTCCGAAAATATCCTGCTTCATTACGTTGAGCGCAAGAACAACTTCGACGTTCTGCGATTCAAGTATAAAGAGTAGCACAGGGGTTACTGCAAAGCTTACTAATGCAAGAGGTATGTTTGGCGATATTCCTGATGCATATGCGGTGAATATGTAAACGAACGGCACAACTGCGCCGAACAGGCTCGCCTCAGCGCCCTTGAATGCAGAGCGGCTTTTGACTGCGTAGTCTGCCATAGCGAATATGATTATAAGCCAAGCAGTAAGCTGCACAAGTGTCATTGGGAACGAGTACGCAAGCACCATGATTGCAAGCGCATATCCGCTGAAAAGATTATTTGCAACCTTTAGGCTGAAGAAGTTTGAAATGCTTTCACTCAGCGATGTGCCAAACCGACTAAGACTTGGAGTGCTCTTCGAAGGCAAAAGGTACTGCGCCACTGAGCTGTTTAGTACTATTCTATTTGCCGCGGTTGAATTGTATGCTATGGGCGCCGATACAGGAAGGCCCGTAAGCCCAGTAAGCGCAATAATAAGTGCGAACGCAATAACCGTTGCGATTGAGGCGCGCTTGTAGCCCAGAACAAGCACCGCAACCACGAAAACAGGCAGCTCAAGAACAAACCCTATTCGCGACAGCGGAAGCATTACCAGGCTGAACAGAAAAGAAACAGTTCTGTAATGCACTACTCCTGCAAACAGCGCTGCGGCTACGAAGATCGCAAAGACCCAGCCAATAAGCGGCGCCTGGTACATGAGCGGCGGAAATGAGAAGAAGAGCAGCGCCATAAGCCCTATCACAGGATGCAGCATCGTAAGGACAAAAACAAGCACAATAAGAGGCACGACAACAAGCAAAGGATAAAACTTAAAGGCGATTACCATGCTTATGAAAGCGAACGTTATGGCAAGCGCGTCAGGGAAGTGCTTGTAGCCTACAAGCTCCCGTACAAGGTCCTTGAACCAAAAGTATGAGAATGGCAGAAGCAAAGTCTTTGGCTTTCGCCTGGCTGTTGTGCCTGATGCCTTTGATTGCGTGACGTTCCTAAACTCTTTGCTTGTATAATTTATTGCTCTTCTAATTTTTTCGTTAGCCATAAGCACACTGGTCGACAAAGAAAAATACTCAAACTATATTAATAAATATGCGCTGCCAAATATCTCTTTAGCACCCGCAGTAGCTCAATGGCTAGAGCGACCGGCTGTAGCGTGCGCTCGCGAGAGCATCATTGATACCGGTAGGTTGGGTGTTCAATTCACCCCTGCGGGAATCTGCGCTTGCAGAGATTAGATTTGCTGCGCCTACTTTATTGGGAAAGGTGGATTCTTTGCCTTATTACGCATTGCTAGGCTACGCAGGCGGCACGTTTACTACTGTGGCTTTGGTGCCTGAGATAGTAAAGGTAATTAGGATAAAGAAAGCGGACCAACTTTCGTATGCGTGGCTTTCCGTACTGCTTGCAGGCATTGTTCTTTGGACGCTTTACGGGATAGCTTTAAACAATGCGCCTTTGATAATAGCCAACGCAACAGAGAGTGTACTCTGCGTCTTTCTTATCGGGCTAAAAACCCGCTACAAGAGCGCGCAATAGCGGTATTAATAAAAAAGAGTAGAGTAAATTATTCGTGTGCCTTGGTGGTGTAGAGGTCTAGCATGCGAGCCTGTCACGCTTGCGACTCGGGTTCGAATCCCGACCAAGGCGCTTCAGACTCTGGCTCTGAGTAAACCATGCAAATCCTTGGTATTTTTGAGCATTTTAATGAAGTCATCTGGCTGTGTATGATACCTGTATGCTTTTTGCAGGTCCACTTTAAGCTTTTCTTCTCCGCGCCTCAAATCTGACTCGTCTAATACTTTTAGCGAATAGCCTGCGTTTTCGATGCTGTCAAGAGGGCCTCTTAAGCCTATATGCGCTATAGCAACCTTTATTTTATCCAACGGCACGCCGTGTACCTTTGAGTATAGCATACGGTAAAGCGTAAGCTGTTCGTCATAATCATAATCGGCATACTTTTCTGTTTCGCCTGTCTTAAAATCCAATATCATGATAGAGCCGTCATTTTTTTCGAATACAGCATCTATTGCTCCTATGACAGACGCATTCCAATCAGCTATGCCGGTGCCTAGCAGAGCCTCGATTTCGACAAAAGGCACAGTCACACGCTCCTCTGCTGTTTTTTGCTCAAAGCCTTCTTGTTTAAGCGTCTCTGTTATCTTTTTAGCGTTCTCCAAAGGCTTGCGCAGCTTTACAAGAAGCTCTTTCTGCTGTTCGCTCAAATTTTCAACGCCTTTCTCAAAAACCAGCTTGAGCAGTTCGTGTGTTTTGCTGCCAAGTTCCTTAAGCTCGTCTGGCTCTTCGTAATTAAGCACAAAGGCCTCTACAAACTTGTTTGGATTATCAAGTGCGTAAAGCAGCGAGAACGAAATTTTGTGCATGTCAATTAAGTAACTTCTGACGGCGTCAGCAGCTTCTAATCGGATTTCTGGCAAATCTTCAGGCCACAGCATTTCCGGTTCTCTTGCTTCTATGTTCCGAGTTTGGAAATGTTTTCTTAGGTGATAAAAATCTCCTCCTTCCCTTGCTGCTGCAAGTGCAGCCCGTGCCTTTTCTAACGTTTCTTTTTCTTCTGAAACACAGTACTGCTTGCCGTGCAGTGAAGCAACAACTTCGGCTATGGCCTCAACCGCGCTTTTAAGTCTGCGCCTATCCTTTTCAAACGAATTTGCTTCTACATATATTACGGTGTCGAAATTTGTGCCAAAGTTATCGAAAGGTGTTGTAACGATTATTTCTGGGCTTCTTGTTGCTGCCTTTATGTAAGGGCTGTAAACTCTGGTAAGCAAAATGAAGGCACCTAATTCTCCTATGAAGGCACCCAAATCTCCGGTTTCCGTGCTCCGTGCGTATATTTCCAATGACTTTGCAACCGCATAAACTGTGCTCCTGGCCTTAAAATCTATAAATTCAGAAGCGCATCGTTCCAAAACTTTGATAATGTCTTCTAGCGTATGTATCTCTTTCTGCATGTCCAAAAATGGCTTGAATGCCTCAACTTCTTTTCCTTCTAGAAACGCGTCCCTATTGTTTAGCACAACATTTAACGGCACAGGAGAGAGATGTGTTTGCAGTGCATTTATTATTGCGTTTTTGTCTGTTGATAGTAGTCCCAGAACAAAGCTCCTCACCTCTTTTAGTATTTGCTCATCAGTGTGCGCTTTTATCTTTGCAGAATAATTTGCGCCTGCGTGTTCCAGCAATTCTGCAATCTGTTCAACAAGAAAATTAGAATCCGTAAGTATGGCAGACCTTTTGCCTTTGAATGCGCTTTCGAGCGCGTACTCTGCCGCAACCTTTGCAGAATCATCTTTGCTCTGCGTTACTATAAATTTTGCAGTGCCCGAGAAGCTGACGCTTTCCTCTCCATTTACTATTTCATAGCTGCGCTCTGTGTTTTCTGGTACCTTAATCTCTGCGTTTTCGTAATAGTAATCTAGTGTTGTTTTGTCTTTACCAAGAAGCTGTTTAAGCTTCGGATCAGCGCCAGCAAATTCCATAAGCGTGCTTTCAGAAACAGTCATAATGCACTTTGATTTCCCTTTTATCTTTCTTATTATTTCCTGCTGAATTGGGTTCATGTCACTTACGTTAAGTACGATTACGTATTTTTTACTTGTTTCTCCATTAAATGACCCTGCTGCCTCATAGTAATCGCAGCAGTGTTTCTGCCTTTTGTATTCGTTGTATCTGTTAGCAAAACTTACAAACGTGCGCGCCAGCTTTTC
>JAVZPT010000014.1:0-11556 GCA_038881455.1 Candidatus Micrarchaeaceae archaeon
AGTGACAGAGTAAAGAAGATCATGAAGAGCATCACAATAGCTGCGACTACGCCAATCGAGACTATGCTCAGTTTGAGTGCCAAAAGATAAAGCGAAAAGGCAAGGCTTGCATAGATAAGGCCTATGCTCCTTGTTGCTCTAGAGATGATGAAGAACCTGAAGCTCTTGTCTGCTTCTTCGAAACCAGCTACAAAATCGCCTATTGCAATTGCCTTATTATCCTTTTATGATTTTTGTTATAAATTTAGTTATGTGTTGTTCATGCTAAACATCGCTCTGGTTGTTGCCGATACGCTAAGGCAAGATGCTTTCGAGCAGATCGAAGCCAAGAAGCATTCGTTCGAAAAACAGGGCTTCTCTTTCTACAGGCACTGCATTGCCTCTTCACCGTGGACTCTGCCCAGCCATGCTTCAATGTTTACCGGAATGTACCCAAGCGAGCACGGCGCGCATGAAAGCAAGAGCGTAAAGACGCTTGATATAGACCGCATAAAGCTCAAAATGCCCACTATTGTAACCGAGCTGAAAAGAAAGGGCTATGCTACTTATGCCATTTCTGCGAACCCCTTTGTTACCCCTGTTTATGGCTTTAACGAGTTTGACGAATTTTTCGAAGAATCGTACTTTACTGATGTCTTTGGCAACGTTGTAGAAGTGTCAAATAAGCTCAAGCCGCTAATATCAAAGTATAGAAACTTATATGGCACGAGCGCATTAAAGATAGCGCTGCATGTACTTAAAGAGGATCCTAATTTGTTTCTCGAAGCGGCATCAACAGCAGCATTGCTTACTCCAAAATCTGCACTTATAAAGGCGAAAGCAAAGCTAATAGATGGCTGGCCCATAGAGAAAGGCGGCCATAACATCATAAGCAAAGCAAAGAAAATGCGCCTAAAAGAGCCGTTCTTTTTGTTTGTAAACCTGATGGAAGCCCACGATCCTTATGTAGGCAAGAAAAGCCTCGATTTCGACTGGGCAACCCCATTCTTAAAGAGCAAGCCCAGTGAGGATACGGTGGCCCTTTGGAGAAGGCTATATAAAAAGGCGTCTTCTCGGGCATACGCTTATGCCGCAGAGATATCCAGGTTCGCAAGTTCGTTTGGAGAGCAAAACACCCTTGAAATATTCACTAGCGACCATGGCCAAATGCTCGGAGAGCACAACTTTTTCGGACACGGGACAGTGCTTTACGATCAGGTAATCAGGATTCCTTTGGCCGTAAAAATGCCAGATAAGTTTGAAAATGTAGAATCAGGCGGATACCAATCGTTAACGCATCTGAGAAAGTTCATAAGCACAGCAATCTTGGGAAAGCGCTACGCAGCGCGCCAGCTAAGTAGCCGCGAGGTGCGCTCCGAAAGCTTTGGAATACCCGCAAATATATCTGTGGTAAGTGGAATAAGCAAGTCTCTTGTGGCAAAGTATGATGTAGCTAAAACAAGGCGCTTCTCATCTGGTTGAGCTACTTTATTGCTTTATTATTCCTATTCCAACAAAACGGTTTCCTGAATATATGGTAAATCTGCCAAGTTCCTTTATGTAGTCAAAGCGTTCGAATGCAGCAGGCTTGTCAAGCTGTACCTTCGCTGTTGCTGCGTCAAGCGCTTTTGCGCTTCTCAGCGCAAACTCGCCATTGCTAATATTTATGGTTTTTATGTCTTTGAAATGCGCCCCTATTTTTGTGCCGTTAAGCCTTATGCTGACTTTGCCTTTGATGCTTCTAACAAAGAAGACTTCGGCTACAAAACTCTTCGCTACCTTTGGCATGTTTTTTCCTTCGCAGATAATGCCAGAGTAATTGCCAGAAGCGCGGTCCAAAGCTATTGCCACGCTCTCTTTTGCCGTTGCGCTCTTTCTAGGCTTGCCTGCAACAAATATGTTCCTTGCCTTTATTGTCTTTCCTGAAGGCAAGATTCTCAATCTTGCGCCTGACCTCAGCGTTCCGGAAATTACTCTTCCTGCAAGCGTATTTTTGTCTAGTTTGCCTTGGAGCAAAATCCTTAGAGGGGTTGCCTTGTAAGGCTCGTTATGCCGTGTAACTGCGCTTAGCAGATGGTACATTAGCGGCTTACCCTTGTACCAGCCCATGCGCAAGGATCTTTTCACCAAATTTTCATTGGCATATGCTGAGATGGGCACAAAGCTCACAGACCTGCGGCTAAAGCCTATCTTTTCCAAATATCCAGAAAGTTTCTGCTTTATGCTTTCATATGCTTGAATTTGATGCGAAACCACGTCCATCTTGTTTATTGCCACTACCAGTTTGCTTATTCCGAGCATTCTTGCAAGGAAGAGATGCCTTTTTGTCTGCTCTGTTATGCCTTCGTTAGGCTTGGCAGATACAACCAATACCGCTACGTTTGCGTTAGACGCGCCTGTTAACATGTTATTTATCAGCTCTTCATGCCCAGGAACGTCAATAAACTCAAAGCCTACGCCCTTGAATTTCAGTTCTGCGCGGGTGGTGTCGATCGTCAATCCCTTAACGCGCTCCTCTGAAAAGGCGTCAAGTATGAAGCCAGGCTCAAACTGCCTGTGCAGTTCTTCGCTTATGCGCCTTGCCTCTGCTATTCTCTCCTGTGAGGTCGAATTTGTTGCAATAAGGAGCATGCCAAGAAGCGTGGACTTGCCGTGGTCTTTGTGCCCCAGCATTGTGACCTTTTGTATCAGCAAGGAATCGCCTACATGTAGCCAAAAGCCCTGAGCTTCTCCATCGTGTATTCTCGCTCTTTGTCTTGCTGCCTTCCTGAACGCTCCTCTACGCTAGTTGTTCTAAGCTCCTTTATTATATCGCTTATGCTTTTTGCATTAGATTTCAGTGGTACGGTGCAATGTGTGCAGCCAAGGCTCCTGTACCTGTAGCCTTCCCTTGCGAAGTAAAGAGGGTTTACTGGTATCTTTTCACGCTTTATATAGTTCCAGATGTCTATTTCGTTCCAGTCAAGCAGCGGGTGCACTCTAATGTGGCCTTGGCTCTCTATCTTTGAAGAGTAGTCGTCCCATACCTCTACCGGCTGGTTCTTATAGTTCCATCTGAATTCTTTGCTCCTCGGGGAAAACACGCGTTCCTTTGCGCGTATTCCATGCTCGTCTCGCCTTATTGAAACTACAAGCGCGTCAAATGAATATCTTTGCATTATCTCCTTAAGGGCTATTGTTTTGTTTGCTCCACAGCAGCTAAAACCAGAGATTTCTGGCTTTATCTCGCTTTTTGCCACTATAAGATTGAGGTTCCACTTCTTGGCAAGCATGTCTCTAAACGCGTAAGTTTCTGGAAAGTCTATGCTATTGTCTATGTGTATTACCGGAAAGGGGACCTTTCCAAGGAAAGCCTTCCTTGCCAGCGCCAACATAGTAGTAGAATCCTTGCCCATGCTCCATAAAGCAGCCATTTTCTTAAACCGCTTTTTAGCCTCTCGGAGTATGTATATGCTCCTTTCTTCTAGTTCATCCAGATTCTGTTCTATCATTAAACCACCGGCAAATTGTCAAGTCCCTTCAAATAAATCGTTGCGCCTTCTATCTTACTTTTTGTCTTTTTGAATATGGGCACCTTGGTAATAAGCCTCTTTTTAGAATCATAAATCTCTGCAAAGGATTTTCTCAAATCCTCCGCGTTTTTTAGTGCCCCTTTGCTGTATGTTATTCTATAAAATTTGGCCCTGCTTTTACTGAGCGCATTGCAGAATGCTTTCCAGTTTGATTCTGACTGCTCCTTATTCAGTGCAACTGCAGCTTCCAAAAGTTTTTGCACTTTATCGCCCCATTCTTCAATCATTTCAGGTATCCTAGCGCGCGAAGTTTATCTGCTATTTCGCTGTTCTTGCTTTTGTCCTTCGATCCTATGTCCGCGATGGTCTCGCGGAGCACATATGTCACATAGTCAGAAACCGAAGAGAAGCCCGTATTGCTTATCAGTTTTTGTATGCGCTCAAAGAGCGGTGACGGTATTGTTATTGTGGTGTATTTTCTTTGTTTTATATTTACCACGGCATCATCCCGAAACATGTTATTAAATGTTATTACATTATAATACATTAATATATAAAAAGGTATGCTTCAGGCACTGCGCAGCTTTGCATGGCAAATATTAAAAGGCTTAAAAGCAAAGATAGGCAAAGACAAAGACAATAGGCATAGTAAAAAGGCAAAACTTTTCGGCTTATCTGTATTTTAAATCCGGCGCCTTAAATATTGAAAATAAAAGAGGAAATAAAAAGCCCCTTATAGTTCCGATCGCGTCAGAGTTGCATAATTAATTTCAAAATTTGTAATTTGCAGGCCTGAGCCTAAATCGCATGCATACAAACCCGCTACAAAGCATGCGCAACAGTTTAAGCGGTGGTAAAATGATAAGCGTAAATCTTGCATTCATCTTTCTCGCAGGAATAGTTTTCGTTGGCTTTATAGTTACGGCTCTTTTCGAGAGGTCAAAGGTCACCAGTGTGCTACCTCTTATGCTTATTGGCCTATTAGTTGGACCGATTCTAAAGCTTGTGAATTCCAGCCCGGGCAGCGCAATTGCGCAGCTAAGCCCATATGTTACTGCTCTGACTATATCTTTTGTGCTATTCGAAGTGGGGATAAGCATAGATTATGTAGCTCTTAAGAGGGTTCTGCGCAAGGCAACAGAATTCATGACCCTTGTAGTGTTGGCCAGTGCGTTCGCGTGTGCCGCAATAGTGTTCTATGCGTTTGGCTGGGGCATATTTGGATCTTTAATCTTTGGTTTCGCCATTGCTGGGCCTAGCAGCGTAATAGTGCCTACGCTGGTAAAATCAATAAAGCTTAAAAAAGATTTGAAGGTCTCGCTGCTTTATGAGAGCGTGGCGACAGATTCGTTTCAGCTGATAATACCAATAATTTTGCTGAGCATAATGGCCACGCATTACTTTAGCATATCAGAAATGATCTCCCTGATATTTACAAGCGTGTTTTCATCAATTGCGTTGGGCTTTTTCTCTGCGCTTTTCTGGATATACATACTTGGAAGGTTCAGAGAGTATAGCGTGGAATACAGTTGGATACTGACAATAGCAATGGTAATAGCGACATATGGAATCGCGCAAGAGTCAGGGATGAGTGGGGCAATAGCAATATTTGTATTCGGGATCGTGTTTGCTAATGTGGGTGTAGAAAGCTCTTCAAGTAAAAGGGCCCGCAGACTAAATGGCTTAGTGGGCCTAATTAAGAAGCGAGACCTAGACCATATCAAGAAATATCAGCGCCAGATAACCTTCTTCGCAAGTACCTTTTTCTTTGTTTACATAGGAATGCTGTTTAATGTTACAGATACGCATGAGCTGACTTACATGGTTTTAATAGGCCTAGCAGTTGCCATTGTGTTGTTCGCAATCAGGGCCTTGCTATCTGGCCTGCTTAGCGACTTTATGAACAAAAATACAAAAGCCGAGTACAAATTTGAGAAGAGAATTGTTGCTGCGGATGTGGGCAGAGGGCTTTCACCAGCCATAATAGCTACGCTTCCTTTAACTTTTGGCATAGTGCTGCCAAATTTTTTAGATGAGATTTTCATAGTGGTGCTTCTTACCAATATAATTTCGGCAATAGGGATCTTCATTATTTATGGCAGAGCAAGCCATAAAAAGAATGATTGAGAAGAACACAGCCCACGGGCTCGTAAAGGAATGGCAGGAGATGCGCACGCAACAGTGCTATGCCTTCCAATATTTTCTTGTCTTTATGAAGTTCCTTTGCGCGTTTAGAAGGTCGATGTAAAGCTCGCGATAGCTTTTTCTTAACATTTTGAGTATGCGCGCAGCAGTATCTATGCCTATTCCGTATGTTGACAGCGCCATTAGCGCCCTATTGCCATAAGCCTCTACCAACCCTGCTTCCCTGAGCATATCATCGTAAATTCGTTGGCCGCGCTCGTCAACCTTTTTGCCTTCTGCCTTTCTAAGCCAAGTTTCTAATCGCGCATCGGTGTAAAGGCAGAGCATAGGGCTTTTACATCTTTGGCACAAAACTTTTTCATCTTTTTCTGCAAGCTCGTGCTCTGACACAAAGCCACAGTAAGTGCAGAAAAGCGAAATTTTCTTGCCTGAAAGCGCGCCCTTTATGCTGTTTATTTCTTCTTCCCCGTGAGTTTCTAATAGCAGTTCGCCGTATGAATAGCTTGCCTTAAGCAGCTCGCTGCCTAACGGCGAAATGCCATCGTTAACTTCTATGCTTATTGCGCCTTCTTTTATGCTGCTTAGAAACGATTTTGCGGTTTCAACATCAAAGTAGTTTTGCAGCACATCTCGCTTCGCCTCTTCGTATATCGGCGTGTCCTTGTAAAAATTCAATAGCCTCAGGGCATCGCTTCTTGTCACTGTAGTTCTTTTATCGATAACTCCAGAAAGCTTTGCAGTCTGGACAAGCCTGTACCTGAACAGGTCTGAGCTTACAACGTATGCCTCGCCTTTCATAAGCTGAAGCAAAGCACCAGAACTTAGCAGTTTTTCTATGTCAGGAACTTTCGACAAAGATTGCGCCCTCACTATTACTGCATATGGCGTAGCTGTTGCGATTGCCTGCGTACCTGTAGCTGCAGCAGCATATGCGATAAGCCTTGCTATAAGCTCGTTTGCAAGCTTGCCAAGCGGCGCATAAAGTATCGAAAAGTCGTCGCCATGCTCAATTACAGCTATGTTGCTCCTAGGCGCAAAGAAGCCAGCTTGCTTCTCTGAAAACTCTTCGAGCGAATTTTGCAAGCCGCCAAGAGCTAGGCTCTTGTACTTCTTTGCGCTTTGGCTTATTAGCTCAAATACCCTGCTAGCGGTTTCTTTAGTTACCGGTATGTCTTCCCCTTCCCAGTCAGGCACTGCAGCTTCTATCTCCTTGCTTAATTCAACATTTACTGTTTGCTCTTCAATGCTCACAACGCGCCATGGAATGCCCTTTGTTATGAAAACAGCGCCCTCGTCCAAGTACTTAGATACGAAAGATTCGTCAAGCGAGGCTATTGTCTTATTAGTAGCTATTTCTTTTACTGTGTACTTGGCTATTTCTGGTATTACGCTGATATTTGCATAGAAGTAGTTTCTTGTGCGAGAGCCCTGACCGAGCTCTGTGCCAGATCTTCTGAGAAGCCTCTGCTCCACGGCAAAGTCGACTACCTTTTCGAATTCTTCACGGCTTAGCGATGAATACGGAGCAGCGTTAGAAATTAGCGAATAGGCCTTGTCTGAGCTTATCTTTCCATATTCAAGTACCAAACCGCAAAGCTGGTTTATCAGCACATCTTTTGCATTTTTCTGCATGTGCTGCTTCTCAAGCAGGTTTGCCTTTGCCTGCGAAAGTATGGCCAGAGATTCAAGCGCGTCTATGAGGTTTGCTACTATTATGCTTCCGCTTGCCACGGAGTGCTCCCTGTGACCGCCCCTGCCTATGCGTTGGACAAGCCTCGTTACTTGTTTTGGCGATCCATATTGTATTACTAGGTCAACGCTGCCTATGTCTATGCCCAGCTCCAGCGAGCTTGTCGCTATGATGCTCTTCAAGGCCCCCTCTTTGAATGCATTCTCTATGCTTATTCGCTCTGCCTTATCTAATGAGCTGTGGTGAACGCCTATGCCTCCAAAAGGAAACTGTTTGTCAAGGTAAATCAGTTTGTTGCCGAGCGATTCAACTATCTGCCTTGTATTTGCAAAGATTAGCACAGACTTTGAGCTCTTTACCAGTTCGGCGATTCGCTCTATGCGTGCAAGCGAGCCCTTGTCTATGCCAAATTGCTTTTCGAAATTCTTAAGTTCCCGCGAAGGCGTTTTTGGCATTTCTATGCTAACATCAAGCCGCTTTGCGTGTTGCGCCTCTGCTACTTTGCATTCCCTTCCTCCGAATAGCCACTCTTTTACCTCTTCTACGTTGCCTACTGTTGCGCTTACGCCTATCCTTTGGAAACCGTTGGCGTATGCTTCAAGCCTCTCCATGGCTATGGCAAGCTGCGCACCGCGCTTATTTGAGAAAAGCTCGTGCACTTCATCCACTATCACAGCCTCAACGTTTGCCAGCGCTTTCCTGAGCCGCTGAGAGAGAAACAGGTTCTGTAGGCTCTCGGGAGTTGTTATGAGCACAACCGGAGGCGCAGCAGCCTGCTTCTGCCTTTCAGTTTGCGTCGTATCTCCATGCCTGACTGCTATTTCCAACCCTGTCTTTTTGGCAACCCAATCAAGTCTTTTGAGCAGATCCCTGTTTAGTGCACGCAAAGGCGTTATGTAAAGCGCTTTTATTCCTGAGATTGTCTTTCTGCTCTTTTCTTCAAGCAACCTTTGCAAAACAGGAATTACTGCTGCTTCTGTCTTTCCGCTACCCGTAGCTGCAATTATCAGGCAATTGTTTTTGTTGTAGACTATGGGAAATGCCACATGCTGAATCTCTGTAAAGCTGCCAAAGCGCTCTAGGAAAAGGTCATACACAGATACTCCTTGCATAAACTCATCTAATTACTTCGCAAGGTGCCCATGCGCGAGCTCTGGAGGATTGCGAGCATAATCGCAAATATTTTGCTGTTGCAGATGAATCGTGAAATATGTTGTTTGGATATTGATGCAATATATGGGGTTGCCTGACCAGCGTAAAATCCTAAAGTGCGATAAGGCATGCAAAATCGCTGTTGGAGCGGGAGAGCCTTTTCTCCCAGATTTTTCAATAGCGGAGCCGCTGTAAACCGACTCTCAAAGCTTTCTGATGGATATTCAGACTTTGTGGAACGGTGTTCCATGTTAACATCTAAATGAAAGCCCCTTTGTTCGTTAAGTGTAGTTTACTCAAAGTTTAAGGTGCTTAAGCAACTCTCTCAGCTGAACGGTATGTACGCCGTGCCTAGAGCGGTCTCATTTTTGCCGTTTATCGTGTAGTTTGCCACAAGGTTCAGGTGCAGGTTAAGTGCAATCCCACTAAGTAGCGCTCCGTTTTCGTAGCACGCAACACTTATGTTTTTGGTTTCGTTGCTCAACAAAGTTTCGTTAATTGGCACGGGCTTGAAACTTGGCGAAGCGTAGCACGCAATAGAATTAAGCCTTACTGTTTTGTTTAGGTTCTTTATATGAAAAGATATTGTGCTGTTGTAGAAGCTTGCGTTGTAGCACGCAAAGGTGGTGTTGAACGAGCATGTGCTACTTATTCCAGATACAAACGAGACCGAAGGGCCAGTTAGGTTGAAGCCTTTTATTACGCCTATGTTTATAGGAACCTGGTCTAGAAGCAACGAGGTGTTGACTAGCGAGTATACAGAAACGTTATAGTTGCCTATGTAAGCTCTAGTATCTATAAGTGATGTGCCTGTTTGCATTGCCTTGCTTTCTGCAAAAATGTACTCGCTGCAGAAGCTTTCATTCGCGTTTGTGGTTATTAGCCCGTAACAAGTGTTGTTCTCATTGGAGCTGTTCGCGCTACTGATGCTCGCATAGATAAAGGAGGTGTTTTTGAGATAGGCGAGAGTTCCAGAGATGCTTGCATTTTTCCCGACAAGCGAGTAATTGCCAAGCGATATGCTGTTTGCTATGGGCATTCTCTCAAAGAATGTGCTTTTGCTGAAGTTGCTCAGTTTTCCGGTTTGCAGAGCGCCTACGCATGTCCCTGTGCCGTTAAATGCAAGAATCTTTATCCAGCCCTGAGAATAGTAGCTGCATATGCTTGTGCTGTTTGTAAGCTTTACAAAAGTCACTGTCTTGCCGTCTATGCTCTCATTAACAGACTTTATTCCGTTTATTAGCGAGGCTGTGTTTGTTATGTTTGGCGAGATGCTTCCCTGGAGCCATATCGCATAGGCAGAGCTTCCATTTGCGTATTGCGCAGAGGCAAAGGAAACTGAACTTACGTAGTTGAGCACATATTCCAGTACCGAGTCTAGGAACCTGTTTACTGCATTATTCGCTGGCTTTAGGCCTGTTATTCCGTATGTTGCGTTGATGTCGCTTGCGAAAGCATAACCGGCAGAGTTTGTCTTTGCGAAGGCTTCTTCTGTTATATTGCCCTTTGGAAGCGCAAAGTACGGCGTTGCGTTTTCTGGGCTTAGTGCCTTGAAGCTAATGCTCGTTTGTGCTGCTTGTCTGTCGGCTATGTCGTAAAACCTTCCCGGGTCTGCTATTGCCTCAACTGTGTAGTTTCCCGGTACGTCAGGCATGTACTGAAAATCAAGTATTGCCTCCTTGCCTTGCGGAATTGTAACATGGTAATATGTTGTTATGTTGTTGTTGACGTATACTCCAACAGTCATATTCCTTATTGGCGCATGGCCGTTGTTGAGCACCTTTATCGGAATGTTAATGGTTTGGTACTGGTAGATATTATTTTGTACTGACGCATTCGAGCTTAGTACTATGCTTAGCACAGGCTGATACAGAAGCCTTACGTAAAGTGCAATTCCTATTATCGCTATGAAGAGCAATATCCAAAGGTAAATTTCCCTGTTCATCATACCGCCTCGCAAGGGGACCCTATGCGTGAGCTCGGGGAGGAATTGCAAGCAGAGGCATGTGCGTGTTGCTGTTTCATAGAATATTGGTTGGTATGAAACGTGCTATCCTCCTGCAAACGATTAAAGCATTAATACTGCAAAATATAAAACTATTGCAGAATTTGCTAGAAACTTCACCACCGACTACAATAACAGGGCAATGGATTTGGAGAGGAAAGAGACTCTGCCTCAAGTTTATGGGCTTTTAAAAAGTGAGCGGGAAAACTCCTATCCTTACTGCTGTGCACCGATAAGCTTGCTTTTTTCCTTTAGCTCGCTTATTACCGTGCTTACTCTCGAAACAAATTCCTTGTAGCTTTGCTCGAATATCCCGCCGAAAACATCCTCAGGCTTAAACCGGTCTCCTGCCGCAGGCAGTCTAAAATAAAATTTTCCATGCGAGTTGTCTATCAAGCCCATTTTCTTGAACCTGAGCAGATGGTAACGTAGCGTCTTTTCGTTTATGCTTTCCCAGTTCGCTTCAATGTATGACTTCAGATTCTCTATATCTGGGTCTTCCCTCTTTACAAACTGGTAATTTATCAGGGCGTCAAGCACCGCAACAGCGCTCTGGCGTGTTTCTCCTGGATTTATAATTCCAAGAGCCAAAGCGAGCCATCGCGCCATCGAACGCCTTGTTTCCAAAGCAGCTTCGTCTATTCTGAGCTGCCTATATGTTGTTTCTTTCTCTATGAGCTCTGCCTCGTTAAGCATAGTATTATTTTATAAACAAAGAATATAAGCGCTTGTGTAAGAGCCGAAATACAAAATAATAAATATGTGCAAAACACAGGTTATTTTGGGGGATTTCATGGCGAGGTTTAAGGGGTTTACTCCTGAAGAGCTGAAGAAATTTGATAGCAATCTAGAAGCTTTACGGGAAAAGATTAATAAAGAAACGAATCGCAGCGCAGAAATGCTCTTCGAATTAAATGACGAAACTAAAAAAGCAGCGCGCCCTAGTGTCTATCATGCTTATGTTAGCCATCGTGTAAAAAAGCACCCTATTAAGCCGCGTGAAGAGCAACACGTCTATCCGGATAGCTTTGAAGACGCGTTACAGCTTCTGGGGAAAAATTTGTCTGCGTCTA